>JBPCOG010000247.1:0-7456 GCA_051000455.1 Lapillicoccus sp.
TCCCGGGACGGCGCCGACCGCGACGCCCGCGGGGGTACCGACCGCGACGCCGGCGCCGGCGCGGGCCGCGGCATCCGGGGGGGTGGCGGACGCGCTACCGGCGGCAGCGCCCAGCGCGGGCGTGGGCCGCGGCCGCGCTCGGTGCAGCGTCCCGCCGAGCGGGCCCGCACGGCCGACCCGGCGAGGCTCGCGGCATACACCGTCATGCGGGCGGTGGCCGCCGGCGCCTACGCCAACCTCGAGCTGCCGAAGGTGCTGCGGGAGCAGGGAGTCGGCGGCCGGGACGCCCGGTTCGCCACCGAGCTGACCTATGGCGCGACGCGGATGCGCGGGCTCTACGACCCGGTCATCGCGGTGGCGGCGGCACGGGACACGGCGGCGGTCGACGGCAACGTCCTCGACACGCTCCGGCTCGGTGTCCACCAGCTGCTGCACATGCGGGTCCCGACCCACGCTGCGGTCGACGCGACGGTCGCACTGTCCCGGCAGGTGAACGGAGCCGGGGCGGCCGGGTTCGTCAACGCGGTGCTGCGCCGGGTCAGCGAGCGCAGTCCGGAGGAGTGGCTGCGCGAGGTCGCACCGGCGCGGATGGACCCGCTCGCCCGTCAGGCCGTTCGCCACTCCCACCCCGAGTGGGTCGTCCGGGCGCTGCGCGCTGCCCTCATCGGCCACGGCACGGCGACCCGGGACACCGCGGACGCGCACCTGGAGCGCCTGCTCGAGTGCGACAACGTGCCGGCCAGGGTCACCCTGGTCGCGCGGCCGGGGCTCGCGACGGTCGCCGAGCTGGTGGCCGCGGGAGCGGCGAGGGGCGCCCTGGCGCCGACCGCGGCGGTGCTCGAGAGGGGGGACCCGGGCGGGATCGCCGCGGTCCGCGAGGGACGCGCCGCCGTCCAGGACGAGGGTTCCCAGCTGGTCGCCATCGCCCTGGCAGCCGTCCCCGTCGGCTCCCCCGACCCGGAACGCTGGCTGGACCTCTGCGCCGGTCCGGGCGGCAAGGCCGGTCTGCTGGCCGCGCTGGCCGTCGAGCGGGGTGCCCGGCTGACGGCCAACGACGTCAGCGAGCACCGGACCGCCCTGGTGCGAGCGACCCTGCGGAGGGCAGTGGCGCGGGCAGGCGCCGGGCAGGTGCTCGTCCGTACCGGGGACGGCCGCACGGTGGGACGGGACGAACCGGGAGCCTACGACCGGGTGCTCGTCGACGCGCCGTGCACCGGTCTCGGCGCGCTGCGCCGCCGGGCGGAGGCGAGGTGGCGCCGCACCCCGGCCGACCTGGCCCAGCTTTCGACCCTCCAGCGCGAGCTCCTCGCCAGCGCTCTCGACGCCATCCGCCCCGGAGGGGTGGTCGGGTACGCCACCTGCAGCCCGCACCTGACCGAGACCCGGTTCGCCGTGGCCGACGTGCTGAGCGCCCGGGACGACGTCGAGGTCCTCGACGCGAGGGAGCCGCTCACCCGGGTGGCGCCGGTCCTGGCCGGCACCCTGGGCGACGGACCGTTCGTCCAGCTCTGGCCCCACGTGCACAACACCGACGCGATGTTCCTCGCCCTGCTGCGCCGCGTCTGACCACCCTGCGGCGCCGGCCCTGCTGCGCCGGCCCGGGGCCCGGTCGGCGCAACCCGTCGGCGCCGGGGCGGGCGGCGGCCCGGCCGTTACGCTGCCAGCGTGCAGATCTCGCCGAGCATCCTCTCCGCGGACTTCGCCAACCTCGAGGCCGCGCTGCAGGCGGTCAGCGGCGCCGACTGGGCGCACGTCGACGTCATGGACAACCACTTCGTGCCCAACCTGACCTTCGGCCTGCCCGTCGTCGAGGCACTGCTGACGGTGAGCCCGATCCCGCTCGACTGCCACCTGATGATCGAGGACCCGGACCGCTGGGCGCCGTCCTACGCCGAGGCCGGGGCCGGCTCGGTGACCTTCCATGTGGAGGCAGCGAGGGACCCGGTGCACCTGGCTCGCACGCTGCGCACGGCCGGCGCCCGGGCGGGCATGGCGCTCAAGCCCGCTACCCCGTGGGCCCCCTACGAGGAGCTGCTCCCGGAGGTCGACATGGTGCTCGTCATGACGGTGGAGCCGGGTTTCGGCGGCCAGGGGTTCATGGCCGACCAACTGCCGAAGGTCGCGCAGGTCCGGGAGGCGGTCCGGCGCCACGGCGGCGAGATCTGGGTCCAGGTCGACGGGGGCGTGAGCGCGCGGACGATCGAGCAGTGCGCCGAGGCCGGGGCGGACGTGTTCGTCGCGGGCTCGGCGGTCTACGGGGCGCAGGACGCCGCGGCGGCGGTGCGCGAGCTGCGGGAGCTCGCTGCCCGGCATACCCACCGGTGAGGTGGACGTCACGCTGCCCGGCTGTCCCGCGGGTGGCGTCGGGTGGCATACTTCTCGCACGTGCTCCGGGGTCGGTGCAACTCCGAACCGGCGGTGACAGTCCGCGACCCGGCCGCAGCCAGCGGCCGGTTGACCTGGTGTAACTCCAGGACCGACGGTGAAAGTCCGGATGGTAGGCAGCACGCGACAGGCGACAGACCGGTATGCCGTTGACGGCACCCGGTTCTCGTCGGCTCGGTTCTCCCCGGAGTTCGTCCGTGTACCAACGAGCTCCAAGGACGAACACCATGAACTTGCTCAAGTGGATCTACGAGTCCCACATCACGATCGGGCCGTACCAGCTGCCCTGGATCGAGATCTTCGGCAACATCTTCGGCTTCGCCTCCGCCATCGGTGGCCTGCGGCGCCGGGTCTGGGCGTGGCCGGTCGGCATCGTCGGCAACATCTCGCTCTTCTTCGTCTTCATCACCGCGACGTTCGAGGCCGGGGCCCGCACGCCGCTGTTCGGGCAGTCCGGGCGGCAGGTCTTCTTCATCATCACCAGCGTCTACGGCTGGTGGCGCTGGCGCGAGCACCAGAAGTCGCACGGCCACGGCCGCCCGGCGATCACGCCGAGGTGGGCCACGGGGCGCGAGCGGCTCGGCTTCCTCCTCGCGTGGGCCGGCGGGGTGCTGGTCTTCCAGTACCTCCTGTCGGTGGTCGGCGCGGTCTGGCCGGCTCCGCGGTGGTACTTCTGGTTCGACGCCTGGATCCTCGTCGGCTCCGTCATCGCGACCTACGCGATGGCCCGCGGCTGGAACGACTTCTGGCTCTGCTGGATCGGCGTCGACCTCGTCGGCGTCCCGCTGCTGCTGCACTCGGGCTACGTGCCGACCGCCATCCTCTATGCCGTCTACGGCGGGCTCGTGCTCTACGGCTTCACCGTGTGGCTGCGGGCCAGCCGGGTCGAGCGGGAGCCCAGCCCCGGGGGCGCACAGCTGAGCGGGGCCAGCCTCTGAGTACGCTCTCTCCTCGTGAAGAGCTTCGAGCAGCTGTACGCCGAGCTGGCCGTCCGGGCCACCGCCCGCCCCTAGGGTTCGGGGACGGTGGCGGCCCTCGACGCCGGCGTGCACGCCATCGGCAAGAAGATCGTCGAGGAGGCCGCGGAGGTGTGGATGGCTGCGGAGCACGAGAGCGACGAGCGCACCGCGGAGGAGATCAGCCAGCTCCTCTACCACCTTCAGGTCCTCATGCACGCCAAGGGCCTGAGCCTCGACGACGTCTACGCCCACCTCTGAGCCCGCCGGAGAGCCCGCCGCCCGAGAGCCGGCGGGAGAACCAGCCCGAGAAGGAACCCCACTGATGCTGCGAATCGCGGTACCCAACAAGGGTTCGCTGTCCGAGTCGGCCGCCGAGATGCTCCGGGAGGCGGGCTACAAGGGACGCCGGGACACCAGGGAGCTCGTGCTCACGGACGTCGACAACGACGTCGAGTTCTTCTACCTGCGCCCGCGCGACATCGCGATCTACGTCGGCTCGGGCACGGTCGACGCCGGCATCACCGGCCGCGACCTGCTCCTCGACTCGGGCAGCAGCGCGAGCGAGGTGCTGGCGCTCGGCTTCGGCTCGTCCACCTTCCGGTATGCCGCTCGCACCGGTGAGGTCTCGAGCGTGGCCGGCATCGCGGGCAAGCGGGTGGCGACCAGTTATCCGGGGCTGGTCGAGAAGGACCTCGCCGACCGCGGGGTGTCCGCGCGGGTGGTCCGCCTCGACGGCGCCGTGGAGACGGCCATCACGCTGGGGGTGGCCGACGTCATCGCCGACGTCGTCGAGACCGGCGCCACCCTGCGCAGCCAGGGCCTCGAGGTGTTCGGGGACCCCATCCTGCGCTCGGAGGGAGTGCTCATCCGCCGTGCTGAGCACGCCGACGACCAGGGGGTCGAGGTGCTGCGCCGCCGCCTGCTCGGGGTCGTCACCGCCCGCAGCTACGTGATGATGGACTACGACGTGCCGGCCGGTCTCGCCGACCGGGCGTGCGTGATCACACCCGGGCTCGAGTCGCCGACCCTCTCGCCGCTGCAGGATCCGGCGTGGGTCGCGGTGCGGGCGCTGGTCCCCCGGGCGACGACCAACCGGGTCATGGACGAGCTCTACGACCTCGGCGCCCGCGCCATCCTCGTGACCGACATCGCCGCCTGCCGGCTGTGAGCGTTCGGCGGCCATCCGCCGGCCGGGACCCGTTCGAGGTCTTCCGGCCCCGGCGCGCCCGGGTCGTCGCCGTCGTCGTGGGCATCCTCTCCGTGGTGGTCTTCGGCGGCATGGCAGTGCTCCTCCCGACGGATGCCGGGCTGACGACGTGGCACCTGGGGGACCGGCTGCTCCTCGTGGGCCTGGGTCTGACGATGGCCGCCCTGTTCTACCGGTACGCGACCATCCGGGCCGTGCCGACCCCCGAGCGGCTCGTCGTGCGCAACCTCATGACGACCCGGGAGCTCGCGTGGCCACAGGTGCTCGGCCTGCAGTTCGGCGGCGGAGCGCCGTGGGTCACCCTCGACCTGGACGACACCGACACGCTGGCCGTCATGGCGATCCAGCGCTCGGACGGACCGTTCGCCGACGCCGAGGCGTCCCGCCTCGCCGCACTGGTGCAGGCTCTCGGCGAGGCCCGCTGAGCGGGGCCGGCGCCCGTGCCGAGGGCCGCGTCCGGCGAGGCGGCGAGTCGCCGGTGGATGTGCCCAGTCCGGACGGATGGGATCACGGCGTCCTCGGCAGCCCGGGTCGCAGCAGCAGCACGACGGCGCACTGCACGAGCATGAGCAGGCTGAGGACGAGCCACACGCCGCGGAAGCCGTGCGACCAGTCGAGGACCGCCCCCATGGTCAGCGGTCCCACCGAGGCGACGCTGTAGCTGAAGAAGAAGCACATCGCCGTCAGCCGGCCGCTCGCCTCCGGCGTCGCTGCGTAGTCGACGAGCAGGACGAGGGCCAGCGAGAACGCGGCCCCCTGGCCGAGCCCCGTGACGACGACCCAGAGCCAGGGGGCCGCCGTCGGCGCGAGGAGGAGCCCGAGCATCCCGACCAGCCCCATGAGCCCGGCAGGCATGAGCAACAGGCGGTGCTCGTGCACCCGGTCGGTGAGCACCGGTCCCAGCAGGCCGGAGACGAGCTGCGCCGCGGTGAACGCCGCCAGCAGGTAGCCCGCCGCCGTCGGGTCCCAGCCCAGCCGGACGTACGACGGCGCGATCCACGCCAGGGCGGAGTAGAACTCCCAGGACTGCACCGCGAGGTATGCCGCGACGAGCAGCGCGGTGGGGTGCCGGAACGGCAGACCGACTCCGGGGGAGGGGATCGACGGCTCGTGCCGCCGGTGCACGACCACCGTGAACGGCGTCCACGCGAGCAGTCCCAGCAGCGCCAGCAGCGCCCAGGAGGCGAGCGAGGCCTGCCACGACCCGAGGCGGTCCGCCAGCGGGACGGACACGGCGGAGGACACCGCCGCGCCCCCCATCATCGCCAGCATGTACAGCCCGGTGACGAGCCCGGTCCGCTCCGGCGCGAAGAGCGCCTTGACGAGCCGCGGGAGCAGGGTGCCGGCGATGGCGACGCCGACCCCCGCGAGGAACGTGCCGCCGTACAGCGCGAGCAGGTGCCCCCCGCCCAGCCGGGTGAGCGACCCCAGCGCCAGGCACCCGGTGGCCACGAGAACCGAGGCCGTGGCCCCGATGCGCGCGCTCAGCCACTGCGCGCCCGGGGCGAACAGCCCCATGCACAGCACCGGCAGGGTGGTCAGCCCGCCGATCGCGGCGTTCGACAGGTGCAGGTCCAGGGCGATGGTCTCCACGAGGGGCGGCACGCTCGCCAGCGCGACGCGCAGGTTCGCGGCGACGGCGACGAGCGCCGCCGCCATGACCCACGCCGGGGGCAGGCCGGCGGGCGGCCGGTGGGCCGGTGCGGCCGGGTGGTCGGCGGTGGGCAGCTCGGACATCCCGGCCAAGTCTGGCAGGGGGACGACGTCGGCTGGCGTGGGGCGGTGGCTCACATCGCCGAGGTCTCGATGACGAGGTCGGCCCGCGCGCGCGTCCCGTCCGCGGCGAACAGGGCATCCTCCTGGGCGGCCCAGCGCTCCCAGTGCGGCCGGTAGGACTCCCCGTCCCGCGCGATACCGCGCGCCAGGCGCACGTCCCGCGCTGCGTCGACCCAGACCGACACCGCGACCCGGTGGCCGGCGGGCAGGACGCTCGACCCGGCACCCTCGAGGATGAGCGTAGCGGCGGTCGGCACCGGAACCGTTGCGCCCCAGCGCTCCTCGTCCCACTTCCACCTCCGGTATGCCGCGTGCTCGCCCCGGGCGAGCGGGTCGAGCACCGCGGTGGTCACCAGCCCGACGGCGGCTGCCAGGCCGTCCCAGCCGGGGTAGATGTCGTCCATGTGCAGGACGGGTGCGCCGGTCCGCGCGGCGAGGGCCCCGGCCAGCGTCGTCTTGCCGGACCCGCTCGGCCCGTCGAGCGCGACCACGGTGACGGCGCCGCAGGCGGGTCGGGCACCGGCGAGCATCGCGACGAGCCGGTCGAGCGGCTCGGGGTCGACGGGGCTCACCCGCCGAGGCTATGTCACCGGGTACCGTTGGGCGGTGAGCGTCGCGACCCGGGTCATCGCCTGCCTCGACGTCGACGCCGGACGGGTCGTCAAGGGGGTCAACTTCGCCAACCTGCGGGACGCGGGGGACCCCGTGGAGCTGGCCAGGGCGTACGACGGACAGGGCGTCGACGAGCTGACCTTCCTCGACGTGACAGCGAGCAGCGGCGACCGGGAGACGACCTACGACGTCGTGCGCCGCACCGCGGAGCAGGTGTTCATCCCGCTAACCGTCGGCGGTGGCGTGCGGTCCGAGGCTGACGTCGACCGGCTGCTGCGGGCCGGGGCGGACAAGGTCGGGGTCAACACGGCGGCCATCACGCGCCCGGGGCTCATCGCCGAGATCGCCGACCGGTTCGGCTCGCAGGTGCTCGTCCTGTCAGCCGACGTGCGCCGCCGGCGCGACGACCAGGGCAGGCCCACAGCGGACTTCGTCATGACGACGCACGGCGGCCGGACACCGGTCGACCTCGACGCCGTCGAGTGGTGCGCCCGCGCGGCGGAGCTCGGTGCGGGGG
>JBPCOG010000404.1:0-8385 GCA_051000455.1 Lapillicoccus sp.
ACGCTGCGCTCGGTGATCCGTGACGCATGGCAGCCGTCGGCGGGCGCCTCGGGCGACCGGCACCGGCTCAGCATCAGGGGCGGGGAGCGGCGGCGGCTGACCACTGCCCTGCTGCCCACGCGCCGCGGGGACCGCCTGGCGGACCGCGTGACGGTCCGCAGCTTCGGGCCACTGCGGCTCGGGGCCCGGCAGCGCTCCTTCGACGTCGGTGGCTCGGTCCGTGCCCTGCCGCCGTTCACCTCCCGCAAGCATCTGCCGTCCCGGCTGGCGATGCTCCGCCAGCTCGACGGGCGCTCTGCCGTGCGGATCCGCGGACAGGGCACCGAGTTCGACTCGCTGCGTGACTACGTCGAGGGCGACGACGTGCGCTCGATCGACTGGCGTGCCACCGCCAGACGTCGCACCGTCGTCGTGCGCACCTGGCAGCCCGAGCGCGACCGTCGGGTCATCCTCATGCTCGACACCTCCCGGACCTCCGCGGGCCGGGTGGCCGACATGCCGCGGCTGGACGCGGCGATGGACGCGGCCCTGCTGCTCGCCGCGCTCGCGGGACGGGCCGGGGACCGGGTGGACTTCCTGGCGGGCGACCGGTGGATCCGGGCCCGGGTGGCCGGCGCGACGCGGACGACCCTGCTCGGAGACATCGTCCAGGCCATGGCCACGCTCGAGCCCGCCCTGCTCGAGGCGTCCTGGCCGACCCTGGCGAGCGCCATCGCCGACACCAGCCGGCGCCGCTCGCTGGTCGTGCTCCTCACCGCCCTCGAGCCCGCCGCGATCGAGGAGTCCCTGCTGCCCACGCTGGCCACCCTCACCCGGCACCACCGGGTCGTCCTCGCCTCCGTCTCCGACCCCGCCCTCCCGGAGATGGCGGCGACGCGGGTGACCACCGCCGACGCCTTCAACGCGGCCGCGGCCGAGCGCACGATCGCCCTGCGGCAACGCACGGCCGCGGTGCTGGGCCGGATGGGGGTCACCGTCATCGACGCGGGCCCCGACGACCTGCCGCCGCGGCTCGCCGACCACTACCTGCTCCTCAAGAGCCAGGGGCTGTTGTGACCGGCACGCGCGTCCGGCCCCTGCGCGCCGGCCCCCGATGACGCCGGTCAGGCAGGGCAGGAGCCGGATGCTGCTGGTCGGGATGCTCGGCGGGATGAGCTGGGAGTCCACGGCCGAGTACTACCGGCTGGCGAACGAGATCGTCCGGGAGAGGCTGGGGGGGCTGCACTCAGCCCGGTGTCTGCTGCACTCAGTGGACTTCGACGAGGTCGAGCGGATGCAGGCCCAGGGGCGCTGGGGCGACGCAGCCACCCTCCTCACGTCTGCGGCCCAGGGGCTCGAGGCGGCCGGCGCCGACCTGCTCGTGCTGTGCACCAACACGATGCACAGGGTGGCGGACGAGATCCAGGCCGGGGTCGGGATCCCGCTGCTGCACATCGGTGACGTGACGGCCGGCGCGGTCCGGGCGGCAGGGGTCGGCACCGTGGCGCTGCTGGCGACGGCATACACGATGGAGCAGGGCTTCTACCGGGAGCGGATCGCCGGTCACGGCCTCACGGTCCTCGTGCCCGACGAGGCGGACCGGGCCGAGGTGCACCGCATCATCTACGAGGAGCTGTGCCTCGGGGTCGTCAGCGAGCGGTCCCGCCAGACCTGCCGCGAGGTCATCGGCCGGCTCGTCGCCGGCGGTGCCGAGGGGGTGATCCTCGGCTGCACCGAGATCGAGCTGCTGGTCGGCCAGGGCGACAGCGCGGTGCCGGTGTTCCCGACGACGCGGATCCACGTCGAGGCCGCCATGGAGCTTGCGCTCGGGGACGGGCAGCGCCGAGCACGCGGCTGAGACCGGCCTCAACCGACGACCGGTGCCACGTCACCCTGGTCCTGCCGCGACACGTCGCCGGTCTCACCGCGACGGAACGCCCAGCGACCGACCGTGAAGACGTAGAGGAAGAACAGCACCTCCACGGTGAGCCCGATGCCGATCCGGGCCCACGTCGGCAGCGGTGACGGAGTGACGAACGCCTCGATCACCCCGGTGACGAACAGGATGACGACCAGCCCGAGGGCGACGGACATCGCTGCGCGGCCCTCCCGGGCGATGGCGTTCATCCGGGTCCGGGGCCCCGGCTCGATCCAGGCCCAGAAGATGCGCAGACCGACACCGGCCGCGACGAAGACCGCCGTCAGCTCGAGCAGCCCGTGCGGCAGGATCAGCCCGAAGAACAGGTCCGCCCGCCCGTAGCGCCACATCAGCGAGCCGATGAGCGCGACGTTGAGCATGTTCCGCGCGAGCAGCAGGATGACGGGGAAACCGAGCACCCCGAGGGCGATGCACAGCGCCGAGACCCACGCATTGTTGGTCCAGACCTTGAAGGCGAAGCTGCCGGCGGCATACTGCGTGTAGTAGTTCTCGAAGTCGCTGTTGACGAGCCGGTCGATCTCGCGGGGCGAGAGCAGTGCCGACTCGAACTGCGGGTTCTCGAGGAACCACCAGCCCATCAGCCAGCCCAGCACCAGGTTGGCGACCATGGTGGTGACCCACCACCGTCGGGTCCGGTACAGCGCGGCCGGGAAGGTGTCGGTGAAGAAGCGGGCCAGGTCCGCCCAGCTGATGGTCCGGGTGCCGGCCGAGACGGACCTGGCCCGGGCGATCAGCGCCGACAGGTGCGCGACGAGGGTGGGGTCCGGTGACGTGGAGCGGATCTCGGACAGGTGGGTGGCCACCCGCTGGTAGAGGTCGAGCAGCTCGTCGGCCTCGGCCCCGCCCAGCCGGGTCCGCCCCGAGCAGAGCTGCTCGAGGCGCTGCCACTCGCCGTGGTGCGCTGCGACGAACGCGTCCAGGTCCACGTCGGCCACTCTATGGCCCGAGCGCCCGGGCGCCCGCTGCCCGGTGCCTCTCTGGTATGCCGTCGGCTAGAGTGCGCAGGAACGGCGCCCCGCGGGAACGGGGGGAACGCGCCACGAGGTGCAGCGCAGGGGGACGCAGATGAGCAGCAGCACCGTCGGCGTCGGCGAGGACGACCTCGTCACCGGGGAGGCGGTGGCGCTCGACCTGCCGGCGGCCTCCGTGGGACCACGGATCCTGTCCGGGCTCATCGACTTCTTCACCGTCCAGGTCCTCAACTACATCATCGTCCTGTTCGGCGTGCTCGCCGCCTTCAACCTCGACGGTGCCCTCGCGAGCGCCATCGTCCTGCTGTGCACCCTCACGGCATACATCGGGTACCCGGTCACCATGGAGACGCTGACCCGGGGACGCACGCTGGGCAAGATGGCGGTGGGGCTGCGGACCGTGCGCGACGACGCTGGGCCGATCACCTTCCGGCACGCCCTCACCCGTGGGCTCATCGGGGTCGTCGAGATCTACCTGTTCTGGGGGGTCCCCGCTGCCATCGCCTCCATCATCAACCCCAAGGGCAAGCGACTCGGCGACATGGCGGCCGGGACCTACGTGGTGCGCGACCGGGTGCGCGCCAGCCTGCCGCTGCCCGTGCCGATGCCCCCGCACCTGGCCGCCTGGGCGCAGTCGGCTGACATCGCGAGGATCCCCGACCCGCTGGCCATGGCCGTCCGCAGCTTCCTCCCGGCGGCGTTCAGCATGACCCCCTCGGCGCGTGAGCAGATGGGTCGCCAGCTCCTGGAGGAGGTGATGCTGCACGTGTCACCGCCCGCGCCGCCGGGCAACCACCCGGAGTACGTGCTGGCGGCGGTGGTTGCCGAACGACGCGGCCGGGACGGGGAGCGGCTCGCCCGCGACGCGGCCCTGCGGGCCCGGCTCATCCCGGCGGACCATCTGGGCTGGCAGCCCTGAGCTGGTGCCCCACCTGCCGACGGGGCTGGTTCCGCCGCGTGCTCGGATCCCGCTGGTGCTGATCGGCGCCCGCGCTGGTCGGGCGCCGAGCGTGCTAGGCCCGGGCGCCCAACGCGGCATACCCGGGCTTGATGATGTCGTCGATCAGGGCGAGCCGCTCGTCGAACGGGATGAACGCCGACTTCATCGCGTTGATCGTCACCCATCGCAGGTCCTCCAGCGTCCAGCCGGCCTCGAGCGACAGCAGCGCTGCCTCCCGCGACATCGACGTCCCGCTCATCAGCCGGTTGTCCGTGTTGAGGGTGACCCGGAAGCGCAGCGCCTTCAGCAACGAGATCGGGTGCAGGGCGATGCTGCGGGCGGCACCGGTCTGGGTGTTGCTGCTCGGGCACATCTCGAGGGGGATCCGGGCGTCACGGACATAGGCAGCGAGCAGCCCGAGGCGAACCCGGCTGAGGTGGACGTCGGCGAGACTGCGCAGGCCGTTCGAGACTGCCGCGTCCAGCCACTCCGGGAACGGGATCGCGTCGACGGTGATGTCGTCGACGATCCGCACCCCGTGGCCGAGACGATCCGCCCCGCACCACTGGATCGCCTCCCAGATGCTGGGCAGGCCGAACGCCTCGCCGGCGTGGATGGTGAAGTGCGCGTTCTCGCGCCGGAGGTACTCGAACGCGTCGAGGTGGCGGGTGGGAGGGTACCCCGCCTCGGCTCCCGCGATGTCGAAACCGGCGACCCCCCGGTCGCGGTAGCGGATCGCGAGCTCGGCGATCTCGGTGCTCTTGGCGGCGTGCCTCATGGCGGTCAGCAGGGCGGTGACCCGGATCGGCCGGCCGGCCCCGGCAGCGAGCCGCTCGCCGTCGCGGAAGCCGGCGTTCACGGCCTCGATGACCTGCTCGAGGGTCAGGCCTGCGACCAGGTGCTGCTCCGGGGCGTAGCGGCTCTCGGCGTAGGCGACCCCGTCGGCGGCGAGGTCCTGCGCGCACTCGCTGGCAACGCGAAAGAGTGCCTCCTCGGTCTGCATCACCACCAGGGTCTGGCCGAACGTGTCGAGGTAGCGCGTCAGCGAGCCGGAGTCGGCGCTGTCGTGGAACCACGCCTCGAGCGACTGCGCGTCACTGGCGGGCAGCCCCTGGTAGCCGATCGCGTCAGCGAGCTCGATGACGGTCTGGGGGCGCAGTCCCCCGTCCAGGTGGTCGTGCAGCAGCGCCTTCGGCGCCTCGACGAGCTCATCCACGGTCCCGGTTCCGGCCCGGGCCGGGACACTCACCCGTCCTCCCGGTGGACGGTCTCGGGACTGAAGGCGGGCAGGCACACCGCGACATACTCCGCCCCGTCCGGGCCGCACGAGTAGCGGACCCGTTCGCCCGCCCGGGTGACGACTGACTGCCCCGCCCGGACCTGCGTCGGGCCGCCCTCGTGGTCGACGGTCACGGTTCCCTCGAGGACGAGCGTGACCTCGTCGAACTCGGGTGTCTGGTAGGGCTCCGCCCACCCCGCCGGTGCGATCATGTGGGCCACCGAGGCAGCCGTCGTGCCCGTTGTCACCCGGCCCACGTGCTCGTTGATGACCTTCCCCCCCGGGACGGGGATGCGGGTGGGCTCGCTGATGAGTTCTGGCACGGGCCCACCCTAACGACCGAGCCCCGCGCGCCCGGCCGCCGGCATCCGGTCGGAAGGTCGCACAGATCCGCCCCCGGCCACCCCTCCTGCGCGAATCCGGTCGAAAGGTCGCACAGATCCGCCCCCGCAGGATTCAGGCGGCGACCGCGGTCAGGCGATCCGCTCGATGACGAGGGGCAACAGGTCCGGCCGGGAGCCCTCGGGGGCGATGAAGTACGCGCCGTCGAGCGCCTCGAGCGCGCGGTCGAGCTTCTCCGGGGTGTCGGTGTGCAGGGTGAGCATCGGCTCCCCCCCACGCACGAGCGCGCCGGGCTTGTAGTGGATCTGCACCCCGGCCCCGGCCTGGACCGGGTCCTCCTTGCGGGCCCGTCCCGCTCCGAGGCGCCAGGCTGCGACTCCCACCTTGAGGGCGTCGAGCTGGGTGAGGACCCCGTCCGCCGGCACGAGCACCTGGTGGGACTCCCTGGCCACCGGCAGCCGCGCGTCCGGGTCGCCGCCCTGGGCGCGGACCATCGCCCGCCACACGTCCATCGCGCGGCCGTCGGCGAGCGCGTCGGCCGGCTCGGTGTCCTCACGGCCTGCCGCGGCGAGCATCTCCCGGGCCAGGGTCAGGGTCAGCTCGACGACGTCTGCAGGCCCCCCGCCCTGGAGGACCTCGACGGACTCGGCCACCTCGAGGGCGTTGCCGGCGGTCAGCCCCAGCGGGGTCTGCATGTTCGTCAGCAGCGCCACCGTGGTGACCCCGGCGTCGGTGCCCAGCTCCACCATGGTCCGCGCGAGCTCGCGGGCCTGCTCGACGTCCTTCATGAAGGCCCCCGACCCGACCTTGACGTCCAGCACCAGCGCAGCGGTGCCCTCGGCGATCTTCTTGCTCATGATCGAGCTGGCGATGAGCGGGATCGCCTCCACCGTTCCGGTGACGTCGCGCAGGGCGTAGAGCTTCCGGTCCGCCGGGGCGAGGCCCTCGCCGGCAGCGCAGACGACCGCACCGACGTCCTCGAGCTGGCGCAGCATCTGCCCGGTGGACAGCGACGCGCTCCAGACGGGGATCGACTCCAGCTTGTCCAGCGTGCCACCGGTGTGGCCCAGCCCCCGGCCCGACAGCTGTGGCACGGCGACCCCGCAGGCCGCGACGAGCGGCGCGAGCGGCAGGGTGACCTTGTCGCCGACCCCGCCGGTCGAGTGCTTGTCCGCCGTCGGGCGGGACAGCCGGGAGAAGTCCATCCGCTCGCCCGACGCGGTCATCGCCGAGGTCCACCGGCCCACCTCGCGCCGGTTCATCCCGTTGAGCAGTATCGCCATGGCGAGCGACGCCATCTGCTCCTCGGCGACCACCCCCCTGGTGTACGCGTCGACCACCCAGTCGATCTGCGCGTCCGTCAGCTCGCCCCGGTCGCGCTTGGCCACGATGACGTCGACCGCGTCGAAGGACTCGCCCATGCCGCCATCATCCACGAGCGCCCCGGTGACCGGGCGGCGGGCGCGGCCGGTTCGCCACCGGCGTAAGCCGGGTGCGGTCGACCGCACCCGCTCGCGGCTTCAGGGGGCCGCGGCGCCCCTGCCGAGGTCGTCCGCCCCGAAGGCCTGGGGCAGCACCTCGCGCATGGGCAGCACCCCCTCCGGCGTGAGCAGCTGGCAGTCCGGGCCACCCTGCTCCCACAGAAGCTGGCGGCAACGCCCGCACGGCATCAGCGCCCGCCCGTCGCCCGCCACGCAGGCGACGGCGACGAGACGTCCCCCTCCGGTCGCGTGCAGCTGCGAGACCATGCCGCACTCCGCGCAGAGGGCCACGCCGTATGCCGCGTTCTCCACGTTGCAGCCCACGACCACCCTCCCGTCGTCGACCAGCCCGGCGGCGCCGACCGGGAAGTGCGAGTACGGGACGTGGGCGCGGCTCATCACGTGCACGGCCGCCTGCTGCAGCGCGGCCCAGTCGACCAGCTGCGACCCCTCCGGGCCGGGCGCCGGGCGCGTCGAGGGACGGGACCGAACCCCGTCACCGCCAGCCGAAGCGCCGGAACCGGGTCCCGCTCCCGTCGCTGCGCCCGGCCCACCGGCTGCGTTCACCGCTCGGCGCCCGCTCGACGGAACTGGTCCACCGAGGCGACCACCGCGCCGGCAAGCACCCTGGCGCCACAGCCGATCGCGGCCTCGTCGACCGCGAAGTCCGCCCGGTGCAGGTCATACGTCTCGCCGCCGGGCGTCCTGGTCCCCAGCCGGGCCATCGCCCCCGCAACCTTGGTCAGGTACCACGAGAAGTCCTCGCCACCGAGGGACTGCGCGGTGGGCGCCTCGGCCGCTGCCGCGCCGCTCACGGCCACCCGCAGGGCCTCGACGGACGCGCCGTCGTTGACGACCGGCGGCACTCCGGGGGTGTGGGTGACTTCGGCGGTCACGGCATACGGGGCGACGACCGCGTGCACGAGCTCCTCGACGAGCGGGCCCACGGACTGCCAGACGTGGGCGTCGAGCAGGCGAAGGGTGCCGCTGACCACGCCGGACGAGGGGATGACGTTCCCCGCGCCGCCGGCGTGGATGCTGCCCCAGACGAGCGCCGCGCCGGCACGGGGGTCCAGCCGGCGCGAGAGAGCCGCCGGGACGTCGGTGACGACCTTGGCGAGGGCGTAGGTCAGGTCCTGGGTGAGGTGCGGACGCGAGGTGTGCCCGCCGTTGCCCTTGAGCGTGACCTGCACCGCGTCGGCGGCCGCGGTGAGCGCGCCGACGCGCAGCCCGACCTGGCCGACGTCGAGTGTCGGGTCGCAGTGGACGGCATACACCCGGTCCACACCGCTCATCCACCCCTGGTCGACGATCTCGGACGCGCCGCCCGGGATGACCTCCTCGGCGGCCTGGAAGATCAGCCGGACCCCCACGCCGAGGCGGTGCAGCTCCCCCTGCGCCCGGGCGAGGGCGAGACCGGCGCCCAGGGTGGCGGCGACGTGCACGTCGTGGCC
>JBPCOG010000126.1:0-29559 GCA_051000455.1 Lapillicoccus sp.
AAATGGAGAGGAACCTGGTTCCCCAAGGCATCCCCCCAAAGAAGCGGGGCCGCCTCCCGGGGGGGGGGGCGTCCCTGCTGTTTCTCAGGCCCTCCACCGCGGGCCGGACAGTCAGGAGGCGGCGGGAACCGGCAGCTGGCCGGCATACACCGCCTCGCGCTCGTCCTCGGTCATCCCGCCCCACACGCCGTAGGGCTCCCGGACGGCAAGGGCGTGCGCCCGGCACCGCACGAGCACCGGGCACCGGCTGCAGACCGCCTTGGCGGCCGCATCCCGGTTGCGCCGGGCGGGCCCGCGCTCGCCCTCGGGATGGAAGAACACCTCGGGGTTCTCGCGTCGGCAGGAGCCGCCGAGCTGCCAGTCCCACAGGTCGGCAACCGGGCCGGGTAGACGAGAGGTCTCCGCCACTTCTCCTCCGGGACGTCGAGGTATGCCGCCCACCCCGGCTGCTTGAGGTGACTTGAGCCGCTGCGAGGTTACCCGCGTGGCGGCCGCCGCCCCAAGGATGCTTGGTCAAATGTTGGTAAAGTTTGCCCGCCCGGGAGGTCCCGGAGACCCCTGCCGCCGGCGGTCCCCCGGACCGGGTGCGGCACGTCGGTCCGCGTCGGTGGGGTCGTCTAGGATTCGGCAATGAGCCCCGGATCGAGCCCCGTCCCCGAGCCGTTCGCGACCCTCGGCCTGACGTTCGACGACGTGCTGCTGCTGCCCGGGCACACGGACGTCACCCCCAGTGACACCGACACCTCGTCGCTGGTCTCCAAGCGGGTCAGCGTCAGGATCCCGCTGGTGTCCTCGCCCATGGACACCGTGACCGAGGCGCGGATGGCGATCGCGATCGCCCGTCAGGGCGGTCTCGGGGTGCTGCACCGCAACCTGTCCATCGACGACCAGGCGACCCAGGTCGACCTCGTGAAGCGCTCGGAGTCGGGCATGGTCGGCAACCCGGTGACCACCACCCCGGAGGCGACGCTGGCCGAGGTGGACGCCCTGTGCGGGCAGTTCCGCATCTCCGGCCTGCCCGTCGTCGACGCGGAGGGCATGCTCGTCGGCATCATCACCAACCGCGACCTGCGGTTCGAGTCCGACTTCTCCCGCAGGGTGCGGGAGGTCATGACCCGGATGCCGCTCGTCACCGCCCCGGTGGGGGTCGACCCGGACAAGGCCCTGGACCTGCTCGCCCGCAACAAGGTCGAGAAGCTCCCGCTGGTCGACGGCCGCGGACGCCTCAAGGGCCTGTTCACCGTCAAGGACTTCACCAAGTCCGAGAAGTACCCCAACGCCACCAAGGACGACACCGGACGGCTGCGGGTCGGTGCCGCGATCGGGTTCTACGGCGAGGCCTGGCAACGCGCGATGGCCGTCATCGAGGCGGGCGTCGACGTCGTCGTCGTCGACACGGCGAACGGCCACTCCCGTGGGGTCATCGACATGGTCAGGCGGCTCAAGGCGGAGCCGTCGGCCGCCCACGTCGACGTCGTCGGTGGCAGCGTCGCCACGCGGGCCGGGGCCCAGGCACTCGTCGACGCCGGCGCCGACGGTGTCCGGGTCGGCGTGGGGCCGGGCTCGATCTGCACCACCCGGGTCGTCGCCGGCGTCGGCGTCCCCCAGGTGACCGCCATCCACGAGGCCGCTCTCGCGGCGCGCTCCGCCGGGGTGCCCGTCATCGGCGACGGCGGTCTGCAGTACTCCGGGGACATCGCGAAGGCGCTGGTCGCCGGTGCGGACACCGTCATGCTCGGGTCGCTGCTCGCGGGGTGCGAGGAGAGCCCGGGGGACCTCGTCTTCATCAACGGCAAGCAGTTCAAGGCCTACCGCGGGATGGGCTCGCTCGGGGCCATGCAGACGAGGGGCAAGGGCCTGTCGTACTCCAAGGACCGCTACTTCCAGGCGGACCTGCCCGACGACCAGGTGGTCCCCGAGGGCGTCGAGGGGCAGGTTGCCTACCGGGGTCCCGTCGCTGCGGTGGCCTACCAGCTCATCGGCGGCCTGCGGCAGTCGATGTTCTATGTCGGGGCCCACTCGGTCCCCGAGCTGAAGGCGCGCGGCACCTTCATCCGGATCACGTCCGCCGGCCTGAAGGAGAGCCACCCCCACGACATCCAGATGACCGTCGAGGCGCCCAACTACTCGAGTCGGTAGCCTTGGCCGGGTGACTGAGATCGAGATCGGCCGCGGCAAGCGCGGACGCCGCGCGTACTCGTTCGACGACATCGCGGTCGTGCCGTCGCGCCGGACCCGCGACCCCGAGGAGGTGTCGGTTGCGTGGCAGATCGACGCCTACCACTTCGACATCCCGGTGATCGCCGCGCCCATGGACTCGGTCATGTCACCGCAGACCGCCATCACCCTGGGCCGGCTCGGTGGCCTGCCGGTGCTCGACCTCGAGGGCCTCTGGACCCGCTACGAGGACCCCGAGTCGCTGCTCGAGGAGATCGCCGCACTCGACGCGTCGAAGGCAACCGCGAGGATGCAGCAGATCTACGCCGAGGAGATCAAGCCCGAGCTCGTCGCCGGGCGGCTGCGGGAGCTGCGCAAGGCGGGCGTCACCGTCGCCGGCGCCCTCTCCCCGCAGCGCACCCAGCAGCACTGGAAGACCGTCGTCGACGCCGGAGTGGACCTGTTCGTCATCAGGGGGACGACCGTCTCGGCCGAGCACGTCTCGGGCCGGGCCGAGCCGCTCAACCTCAAGCGGTTCATCTACGAGCTCGACGTCCCGGTGATCGTCGGGGGCGCGGCTTCCCACACCGCGGCGCTGCACCTGATGCGCACCGGGGCGGCCGGGGTGCTGGTCGGCTTCGGTGGTGGTGCGGCGCACACGACACGGCTGACGCTCGGCATCCAGGCGCCGATGGCCTCGGCCATCGCCGATGTCGCTGCCGCCCGGCGCGACTACCTCGACGAGTCCGGCGGGCGCTACGTGCACGTCATCGCCGACGGGGGAGTGGGCACCTCGGGTGACATCGTCAAGGCGATCGCCTGCGGAGCCGATGCGGTGATGCTCGGCGCCGCGCTCGCCCGGGCGACGGACGCACCCGGCGGCGGCTACCACTGGGGACCGGAGGCCCATCACCAGCAGCTGCCGCGCGGTGAACGGGTCGAGGTGGGCGGCAGCGCGTCCCTCCAGGAGATCCTCTTCGGTCCCGGCCGGCTCGCCGACGGCACGACGAACATCATCGGCGCCCTGCGCCGGGCGATGGCGACGACCGGCTACTCGGACGTCAAGGAGTTCCAGCGGGTGGAGGTCGTCCTCGCCCCGCTCGCGCGGGACTGACGCCCCAGCACCCCCAGCGCCCCCAGCGCCCCCAGCGACGAGGGGACCGTGGCGCCCCGGTCAGCCGGCCCGGCGCAGCCCGACGAACACGCGGCCGTCGACCCGCCAGTCCTCGACGGCCACGAAGTCCGCGGTCGCCGCGATGCGCAGGAGGGCACGCAGGCCGACCTGCGCCCAGGGCACCGGTGCCGAACGACGTCCCGAGGGACCACGCAGGACCAGTGCGGTGCGCACGTCGACGTCGTCGTCGGGGTCGACCTCGACGAGCGTGGTGCCCCCGGCGCGGAGCAGCTCCCGGCACCGCCGCAGGAGCGTAAGGGGGTCCCCGCCGATCCCGATGTTGCCGTCGGCGAGCAGCAGTGTGGCCCAGCGGCCCTCGGCCGGCAGGCGCTCGTTGACATCACGCATCAGGGCGCAGCCTCCGCGGCCGGAGGTCCGGGCCACGGCGGCCCGGGAGACGTCGACGCCGAGGGCCGGGACCCCGCGGGAGGCGAGCGCCTCGACGAACCGGCCCGGTCCGCAGCCGATGTCCAGCACCGGCCCCTCACACCGCGACACGAGCAGCTCGTCAGCCGTGCTCATCAACGACCAGGCGGCCATGTCCAGGGCGTGCCCGGGCAACGCGTGCGCGATGGCCCGCCCCGCGGGGTCCTCGTCGTGGACGGTCACCTCCCGGCCGGCCACCGCCGCGTCGAACAGGGTCGTCGGACAGCACGGCGTGGTCAGCAGGCGCCTGTGCAGTCTGGCGAACCGGCTGTCCGGACAGAGCGCCGCGACATGGGCCGCATCGGCGGGGTCGTCGACATCACGCATGGTCGGCAGCAGCGTCACTGTCAGCCCCATCCCGTGCAGCCGGTCGAGCTGGTCGGCGCCGGTGTGGTCGGTGGACATCGGCACCCCGAGGATCGAGCCGGGCCGGTACGTCCGCATCCCGATCGCCCAGTAGCCACCGTCCTCACAGAGCCCGAGCACGGCGTCCGCGCCGCGCCAGTCGACGTCGAGATCCGCGCCCCGCAGCTGCGGGGTGTCCATGCCGACCAGGAGCGTGGGCCGGTCGCCGCCCTCGCGGAGCAGGTCCGCGAAGACGGCCTCCAGCCGTTCGTCCAGGCCACGCCCACGTTGCCGGAGGACGGTTGCCTGCGGCGGCAGCCAGGGCACGAGCGGGCCGTCCCACGCCACCACGGTATGCCGGGGGGCGGCCTCGGCGACCGCGTCGAAGGTGTCCCGGATCGCGGCGGCGGCGAGGGCTGCTGCCTCCTCGGGCGTGAAGGTCGGGGTCAGCCGCGTCTTTACCCGGCCCGTGCGCGGGGACTTCGCAAGGACCACCAGCGTGTCTGGCGCGGAGGTGCTCACGTGCCGAGCACCCGGGTCATGTCATGCACGGCACGGGCTATGCCCATCGGGGTGCCGGTCACCTTCGAGCGGCCCTCCCGCGTCCGGTAGGGGACGTCGACCTGGCTGACGGTCCATCCGGCCTGCGCGGCCCGCAGGACCGTCTCGAGGGGGTAGCCGGAGCGCCGGTCGAGCACGGGCAGCGCCCGCAGCGCGGAGGTGGGTCCCAGTCGCATCGGCCCGACGTCGGCGAGGGACACGCCGGTGCGGTGGCGCAGCCGCGCCGCCACGACCCGGTTGGCGACGCGCAGGTGCCACGGCCACGCTCCACGGCCAACCGGTACCCGGCGCCCCACGACGAGGTGGTCCCCGCCCCGGTGGGCGCCGAGCAGTGCCGCGAGGTCGCGTGGGTCGAGGCTGGCGTCCGCGTCCATGAAGGCGACCAAGCCGGCCGTCGCCGCCTCCAGACCGGCGTGGCAGGCGGCCCCGTAGCCGCGTCTGGGGACGTCGACGACGAGAACCCCCCGGGCCCTCGCGATGGCGGCGGTGGCGTCGGTGGACCCGTTGTCCGCCACGATCGGGCGCGCCCAGCCGGGCATCCGGGCGAGCACCCAGGGCAGGGCCCCGGCCTCGTTGAGACAGGGCAGCACCACGTCGACGGCGACAGCCATGCTTCGACCGTATGGTGGGCCGAGCCTCACCGCCTGTCGAGAGGGATGACGGGACCCTTACGGTGGCGCCGGCGAGGGCGGCGCTCCCCCGGCGCCCGCGGCCAACTACGCTCGGGCAGGTGGTGGCCACCGTCCTCGTCGTCGAAGACGACCCGACCGTCGCCGGCGTGCTCTCCGCCTACCTCCGCACGGCGGGTTTCGCGCCGGTCGTCGTCGCCGACGGCTCATCGGCATTGCGGGAGTGGGCGCAGCGCAGGCCCGACGTCGTGGTCCTCGACATCATGCTGCCCGGCATGTCGGGACTCGACGTGCTGCGGCGTCGGCGCGAGGACGACGACGGGGCCGCGGTCATCGTCCTCAGTGCCCGGGGCGACGAGGACGAGCGGATCCTCGGGCTCGAGCTGGGGGCGGACGACTACATCGTCAAGCCGTTCAGCCCCCGGGAGGTGGTCGGGCGCGTGCAGGCGCTGCTGCGGCGCGGCGAGCGACTCGGTTCGGGGGCGCTGCTGCCGCGCCTGCTGGCTGCCGGCGGCCTCGAGCTCGATCTCGCGGCCCGCACGGTGCGGCTCGACGGACCGGTCCTGCTGACGACGAGGGAGTTCGACCTGCTCGCCCACCTCATGTCCCATCCGGGCGAGACCTTCTCCAAGGAGGCGCTGATGCACCGTGTCTGGGGTTGGGACTTCGGTGACACCTCAACGGTCACCGTCCACGTGCGCCGGCTGCGCGAGAAGATCGAGACGGACCCGTCCGACCCCCGCCGGGTCGTCACCGTGCGGGGAGCCGGCTACCGGTTCGACGGGGTGGGCAGCTGATGGACCCCACCATGGAGGTCGTCCTCGTGACGGTTGCCGCGTGTGCGGCGACCGCGGTGCTCGGGGGCGTGATCCTGCAGGCGGTCCGGTCCCGTTCCCTGCTGTGGTCCATCGTCGTGGCCGCCCTGGTGCCGGTGCTGGCCGTCAGCGCGGCGGTGGTCATCAACGTCGAGCGGATGTTCATCTCGGCGCACGACTCGACGATCGTGTCCCTGGCCCTCGGCTGTGCCTCGGTGATCGCCGTGCTGCTGTCCTTCGTCCTGGGACGGCGGGTCGCGAGCGGGTCCCGGGAGCTCACCCACGCGCTGCGGGGGCTGGCCGACGCGCCGGGGCCGGACGCGCGGCAACCGCCCTCGGCGCAGGCCCCGGCCGAGATCACGGCCCTGGCACGCGAGCTGGCCGGCACCCGCTCCCGGTTGGACGCGTCCCAGGAGCGCGAGCGGGCGGTCGAGCGCAGCCGGCGCGAGCTGGTCGCCTTCATGTCCCACGACCTGCGCACCCCCCTCGCGGGCCTGCGGGCCCTGGCCGAGGGCCTCGAGGACGGCGTCATCGACGACACGCCGACCGCGCTGCGCCAGATGCGCCAGACGGTGGACCGGATGAACGCACTCGTGGGGGACCTGTTCGAGCTGTCACGACTGCGCGCGGAGGACCACGAGGCACGCGTGCCCGGGACGATGGTCAGCCTCGCCGAGATCAGCGAGGACGCCGTGGCCGAGCTGGACGCCCACGCCCGCCAGCGCCAGGTGGACCTGAGCCTGGACGTCGCCGACGAGGGCGACCGCCTCGCGGTTCACGGCAGCGGCGACGACCTGACCCGGGTCCTCGTCAACCTCCTCGGGAACGCGGTACGGCACACCGCACCGGGAGGGACGGTCCGCCTGGCCGTGTGCCGCGCCCCGGACGGGCGCGTCCGGCTCTCGGTCAGCGACGGGTGCGGCGGCATCCCGGACACCGACTTCGAACGGCTCTTCGACGCCGGATGGCGCGGTGACCCGGAGCGCGGCCCCGGCGACGCCGGGGCGGGGCTGGGGCTCGCCATCGCCAAGGGCCTCGTCGAGAGGCACAACGGTTCCCTCACCGTCGCCAACGTCCCCGGCGGCTGCCGGTTCCAAGTCGAGCTGCCGGAGCAGACGGCTGCCCCGTCGCACGGGCGCGAGCCCAGCTGATCCGGGCCGGACGGACCCGGACGGACACGGTGCGCGCGGCGCCGCCGAGCCGCGGACCCAGGGCGGCCGGACCGGCCCACGGCGGCTCAGCCGAAGGTCAGGCCCCGGACCCCGTCCAACAGCGGCACCAGCGCCCGCCAGCCCAGCTCCCGGTGGATCCGCTCGCTCGACGCGGTGATGTGCCGGACGTCGCCCAGCCGGAACTGGCCGGTGACGACGGGCTCGGGCCCCCGGCGCGCGGTGGACAGGGCCCGGGCCATGTCGCCGACGGTGCTGACGACACCAGAGCCGACGTTGAACGCGCGATGCCCTCCGGGCGCCTCCGGGGCGGGAGGACCCCCCGTCCCCTGGTCCGCGGCGACCGCCGCCGCGAACGCCCGCGCCACGTCGTCGACGTGGACGAAGTCGCGCCGCTGGCCGCCGTCCTCGAAGACGGCCGGTGCCTCCCCCCGCTCGAGCGCGGAGCAGAAGATGGCCGCGACGCCCGCATAGGGGGTGTTGCGCGGCATACCGGGGCCATAGACGTTGTGCAGCCGCAGCGAGACGGCGCCGCCGGCCTCCCTGGCCCACGCTGAAGCCAGGTGCTCCTGGGCGACCTTCGTGGCGGCGTACGTGTTGCGTGGGTCGAGGGCAGCCGCCTCGTCCACCAGCCCCGGCGTGAGCTCGCGTCCGCAGGCGGGGCAGGCCGGCTCGAAGCGCCCGGCCGCCAGCGCAGCCGGGTCGCGGGGCGCCGGTGGCACGAGCCCGTGCTCCCGGCAGTCGTAGCGTCCCTCACCGTAGACGACCATGGAGCTGGCCTGGACGAACCGGCCGACTCCGGCGGCCCGGCAGGCCCGCAGCGTCACTGCGGTGCCGAGGTCGTTGGTCGAGACGTAGTCGTCGATGTCGTCGAGGTCGACGCCGAGCCCGACCTTCGCCGCGAGGTGGACCACCGCATCGGCCCCGGCCAGTGCGGGGGTGAGGCGCCCGAGGTCGCGGACGTCCACCTCGAGCAGATCGACGTGCGAGGCGGCGAGCCGGCGCCGCGCAGCTGACCCGCGGTCTCGGTGCACGTCCGGGCGCAGGTTGTCGACGACGAGCACGTCCCAACCGGACGCGGACAGGTGACGGGCGACGGCGCTGCCGATGAACCCGGCCCCACCGGTGACGACCACGCGCATGTGGCCCACGCTGTCACGCTCCGGGACAGGGGCCAAACACAGTGCTTCCGCCGGCACCCTGCGCGACGCCCACACCTGTTGGGCGCCGCGCCGGGTGTCCCCCCCCAAAGGGCTCTCGGGCGATGCGGCAGGTGGTCCGTCTCCGTACCACGCGCCGCTCATCAGGTACAACGATGAGCGGCGGCGGGGGTTACGGCCGGTTCCGAAGAAGTTTCCCGCCGATCAGCGCCGCGACGGCTCCTCGGACGGCTCGTCGCGCCAGGAGCGCCACAGCGCAGCGTAGGCGCCGTTCGCCTCGATGAGCTGGTGGTGGGTCCCGATCTCGGTGATCTCGCCGTCGTCGACGACCGCCACCCGGTCCGCGTCGTGTGCCGTGTGCAGGCGGTGGGCGATCGCGACGACCGTCCGTCCGGCCACCACGGCGGCGAGGGAGCGTTCGAGGTGGCGGGCCGCACGCGGGTCGAGCAGCGAGGTCGCCTCGTCGAGCACGAGGGTGTGCGGGTCGGCGAGGACGAGCCGGGCCAGGGCCAGCTGTTGGGACTGCGCCTCGGTCAGCGCCGCGCCGCCGCTGCCGACCCGGGTGCCGAGCCCGTCGGAGAGCGCTTCCGCCCACCCCCGGGCGTCGACCGCCTCGAGCGCCTCGAGCAGGGTCTCCCGGTCGGCGCCGGGACGGGCGAGCAGCAGGTTGTCCTCCAGCGTCCCGACGAAGACGTGGTGCTCCTGGGTGACCAGGGCGACCTCGCCGCGCAGCTGCTCGAGCTCGAGTTCGACGAGGCGCACGCCACCGACGGCGACGCGGCCGGCCCGGGGACCGTCCACCCCCGCCATCAGCCGTCCGAGGGTCGACTTCCCGGCCCCGGAGGGTCCGACGATCGCCAGGCGCTCGCCCGGGACGAGGTCGAGGGACACGCCCTTCAGCACGTCGCGGCCCTCCCGGTAGGCGTAGTGCACGTCGTCGGCGACGAGGTGCGCGTCGCGCGGCTGCTCGCCGGTGGCCTCCCGGTCCGGTGGGACGTCGGCGATGCCGATGACCCGGGCCAGCGACGTGGCGCCGACCTGCACCTCGTCGAGCCACATGAGCAGGTCGTCGAGCGGGTTCGCCAGTGCCTGGACGTAGAGGGCCACCGCCGTGACTGTCCCGACCGACGCCTGGCCGTTCGCGACCAGCCAGCCACCCCAGAGGAGGGTGACCGCGACCGGGAGCAGGTAGGCGAACTCGACCTGCGGGAACCAGACCGTCCGCAGCCGCAGGGTGTACATCTCGGCGTCGTAGCAGCTCGCGAGGGCGTCGTCGACCCGCTTGCGGCGGCGGGCACCGAGGCCCAGCGCGTCGACGGTCCGGGCCCCGTCCACGGTCTCGCTCACCACGCCGTTGAGCACGGCATACGTCGCCCGCTCGCGCAGGTAGCCCTGCGGGGCGTAGCGCAGGTACCACCGGGTCGAGAACCACATGATCGGTGCCCCGACGAGGATCGGCAGGGCGACGAGCCATCCGGTGAGCGCGGCTGCGACGACGGTCATCGTGCACGTGACGACGGCGACGAAGATCGACGGGATCCCGAACCGGACCACGTGCGAGAGCGCCTCGACGTCGTTCGTCGTGCGGGCGACGAGGTCCCCGGTGCCGGCCCGCTCGACGGTCGACAGGGGCAGCGAGACGACCCGGGACATGAACTGCTCCCGCAGCTGGGCGAACACCGTCTCGCCCATCCGGAACGACTCGCGCCGGGCCGCCCAGGTGAGCACCGTCTGGACGACGACGGCCGCGGCCAGGACCACGGCGAGGCGGTCGACGGTCGCCCGGCTCGAGCCCCCGGAGACCTCGTCGACGAGCAGCCCGACGATCCGCGGCGCCGCCAGCGAGGCGACCGCAGCGAGGGCGTGCAGCCCCACCACCGTGGCCATCGTGCGCCGGTGCTCGCGCAGCAGGGCGCCGGCGTGGGCCCGCACCGACGAGCTGCCGGCGACCGGGAGGGTCCGCCTTGCTGGTTCGACGCTGAGGGACACCTAGTCCTCCTCTCCCCGGACGACGACGGCCCGGTATGCCGGGTGGCTGCGCATGAGCTCGTGGTGGGTCCCGGTCGCCTCGAGGACGCCGTGGCGCAGGAAGAGCACCCGGTCGGCCTGGTCGAGGACGAGCGGGCTGCTGCTCATCACCACGGTGGTCCGGCCGCGCCGCGCCTGGGCCAGGCGCTGCGCGACCCGGGCCTCCGTGTGGGCGTCCACGGCGCTCGTCGGCTCGACAAGCACGAGGATCTCGGCGGCGGCGAGCAGCACCCGGGTGAGGGCGAGGCGCTGCCGCTGGCCGCCGGAGAACGAGCGGCCGCGCTCCTCTACCTCGCTCGCGAGCCCGTCGGGCACCGCCTCGAGGACGTCGGCGCCGCTCGCGACCGACAGGGCCGCGAGGATCCGGGGCTCGCTGTGCTCGTCCCAGGGGTCGAGCTCGTCGCGCAGCGTGCCGGTGAAGAGCCGGGGATCGCTCTCGCTGACGACGATCCGGCGGCGGACGACGTCGAGGGGAAGGTCGAGCAGGGCACGGTCCCCGAACCGGACGCCGGCGACGTCCGTGCCGAAGCGTCCGAGCCGGTCGGCGAGCCGGCCGGACTCCTCGGGCCTGCTCGACACGACCGCCGTCAGCACGCCGGGCTCGACGACCACGCCGCTGCGCTCGTCGACGAGAACCGCGTCGCGGGGCGGCAGCGCTTGTCCGTCCGCCGCGGGCAGGTCGCGGTGGTCCGGCTGGACGCGCAGGACGGCCACGATCTTGCCCGCCCCGATGTAGGCCCGGGTGAACCGGTCGAGGAACTCCGTGGCCGTGCGCAGCGGTAGGACCAGGAACGCGGAGTACCCGTAGAACGCGACGAGCTGCCCTGCGGTGATCTTGCCCTCGAGCGCGAAGCGCGCGCCGAGCGACGTGACGAGCAGGACGAAGATGCCGGGCAGCAGGACCTGGGCGGCGTCGAGGGCGGCCTGCACGCCGGCGACCCGGAAACCCACCTCGCGGACCTGCTGTGACTGGGTGTTGTAGCGGCGCAGGAAGGTGTGCTCGCCCCCGATTCCCCGCAGCACCCGAAGCCCCGCCACGGTGTCCGCGCCGAGCCCGATCAGGCGGCCGGACTCCTCGCGCTGGTGGGCCTGGCGGCGCTGCAGCGGCCGGACGATGAAGGACAGCAGCGACACGAGGACGGGGACGCCCACGAGGACCACGAGCCCGAGCGGCTCGGAGGCCCGCAGCAGGATGACGGCGACGACGACGTAGCTGGCGATGGCGGCGACGAAGCGGGCGAGGATGTCGTACAGGCCACCGAGGCGCATCGAGTCCGAGGCGACCGCGGCCACCACGTCACCGGCGGGGGTGCTGCGCGGGAGCGCCTCCCCGACGTCGGCGCTGTGCCAGCCGATGAGCTGGACGCACCGGAAGGCGGCGCGCAGCCAGTTCGTGACGGCGTACCGGTGGCGCATCGTGCCGGCCAGGGCGCTGACGACGGCGAGGCCCACCAGGACGCCGCACCAGGTGAGCAGCGCCGCGCGGTCGCGCGCGATCATCGCGTCCACGGCCTTGCTGAGGGCGGCGGGGATCAGCGCCTGGCTCACCATCCAGACGACGGCGAAGCCGCTGGCGACGGCGAGGGTGTCCAGCTGTCCCCGCCCCACCCAGCCCAGGAGTCTCAGGGGGCTGCGCAGGTCCGGGGTGCCGGGATGCTCGTAGGGGAGGCGGCGCACAGGGGGCCACGCTACGCGGAACGGACGACCACGCGACAATGGTTTTCATGACCCGGACGTGCCCTCGTGGCTGACACCGCTGTCGCGATCCGCTCCCCGCGGACCGTGGTGGCAGTGGCGACGCTCTTCGCCAGCAACGGGCTGGTCCTCGGCGCCTACGGCGGGGTCCTCCCGGCGCTGCGGGAACGGCTCGGCATCGACGCCGCCGCCCTGTCCGTCCTGCTGGTCGGTGTCGGGATGGCCGCGGTGCTGTCGATGCAGGTCGGCGGCCGGCTGGCGGACCGTCGCGGCGCGCGGGGGGTCGCGCTGGCGTCGATGCCGCTGATGTCAGCCGGCACCCTCGTCATGGCACTGGCGCCCAACCTCGCCGTCGCGGTCGCCGGCGGCGCCCTGCTCGGTCTCGGGAACGGGACGATGGACATCGCGATGAACGCCGTCGCGGTCCAGGTGGAGCGGGCCAGGGGGGGCCCAATGATGAGCCGGTTCCACGCGTTCTGGAGCTTCGGTGCCTTCACCGGCGCTGGGATCGTCCTGCTGGTGTCACGGCTCGTCGTCGACGCCGCCTCCCTCGTCGCCCCGTCGCTGCTCGTCGTCTCGGTCCTGGCCCTGGCGGCCCTCGCGCTGACGGTCCGCGCCACCCCGCACGTCGCACCCGTCAGCCACCACGTCGACGGGCTCCGCACGCCCGTCCCGCGGGTGGCGTGGCTGCTCGGCGCGATGGCGGTGTGCTTCGGCCTCACCGAGGGCACGGCGATGGACTGGTCGGCCATCCACGTCACCGACGTCGCGGGGACCGGTGCCGGCGCGGGGGCCGTCGGCCTGGTCTGCGTGAGCGCCTTCATGGTCCTCGTCCGGCTGTTCGGCGACCGGGCGGTCGGCCGGTTCGGACGACGCGTGGTCGTCCGGTGCGGTGCGCTCACCGCGATGGCGGGGTATGCCGTGACGGTCGCCTTCTCCGCACTCCCTGTCATCCTCGCGGGCTGGTCGCTCGTCGGTCTCGGCGTGGGGTTGGTCGCCCCCCAGATCTACGGGGCCGCGGGGCACATCGGAGGGGGCCGGATGCTCGCCGTCGTCGTCACCTTCGGCTACGCCGCCTTCCTGGCCGGGCCCGCGCTGATCGGGTGGCTGGTGCACCTGTGGGGCGTGCAGCACGCGATGGTCCTCCCGCTGGTGCTGGCGGTGGGCCTGGTGGTGCTCGTCCGGTGGATGCCGCAGGTACCCCAGGACGACTGACGGCCCGGCACCGGCCGGGGCCGCCGTCCGCGGGCGGCCGCGGCGGCCGCCCGGCATACCATGACGGGCGTGCCCGTCCACCTCACCAGCCGCCACTTCCTCAGGGAGCTGGACTTCACCCCGGACGAGTGGCGCGGCCTCGTGGCGCTGGCCACGGACCTCAAGGCCCAGAAGAGGTGCGGGACCGAGCGGAAGCGGTTGTCCGGCAAGCACATCGCGCTCATCTTCGAGAAGACCTCGACACGGACCCGCTGCGCGTTCGAGGTCGCGGCCCATGACCAGGGGGCGCACGTCACCTACCTCGACCCGCTGGGAAGCCAGATCGGCCACAAGGAGTCGATCAAGGACACCGCGCGGGTGCTCGGCCGGCTCTACGACGCCATCGAGTACCGCGGTGCCGGGCAGCACGTCGTCGAGACGCTGGCGCGGCACGCCGGCGTGCCGGTCTACAACGGTCTCACCGACGAGTGGCACCCGACCCAGTCCCTCTGTGACGTCATGACGATGACCGAGCACTGTGCCAAGCAGGCCGCCGAGACCGCGTTCGCCTACGTCGGCGATGCCCGCTCCAACGTGGGCAACTCCCTGCTGACCGTCGGCGCGCTGATGGGGATGGACGTGCGCGTCGTCGCGCCGAGGTCCCTGTGGCCCGGCGACATCGTCGTCTCCGACGCCAGGCGGCTGGCGGGGGCGACGGGGGCGCGGGTCACCCTCACCGAGGACATCGCCGAGGGGGTCGAGGGCGTCGACTTCGTCCACACCGACGTGTGGGTCTCGATGGGCGAGCCCAAGGAGGTCTGGGCGGAACGGATCCACCTGCTCACGCCGTACCAGGTCAACCGGCGGCTGCTGGAGGCGACCGGCAACCCCGACGTGAGGTTCATGCACTGCCTGCCCGCGTACCACGACGCGGAGACGGCCATCGGGCGGCAGGTGCAGGCGGAGTTCGGGCTCGACGCGCTCGAGGTCACCGACGAGGTCTTCGAGTCCGCGGCGTCGATCGTCTTCGACCAGGCCGAGAACCGGATGCACACCATCAAGGCGGTCCTCGTCGCCACCCTGGCCGGTCCGGAGGCCGGGCCGGCCTGCGGGGACGCCGGCTGACGCCGAGGCCTGCGGCTACCCTGCCCTGCGGCCACCGCCGCTGCGGCCACCGGCCCTGCGGCCACCGCCCCCTGCGGCCACCGCCCCCTGCGGCCACCGCCCCTGCGGCCACCGCGCCTGCGGCTACAGGTGGGTCCCGACGAGGGAGCCGATGGCATAGGTGACGGCCATCGCAAGGGTCCCGCCGACGACGTTGCGCAGGATCTGCGCTCGCCTCGGTGTCTGGCCCAGCCGGGCACCGGTCCACCCGGTGAGGACGAGCGCGAGCAGCACCGCCACCATGGTGAACGGGACCCGCAGGCTGACCGCCGCCAGCCCGATGGCGACGAGCGGGAGCAGGGAGCCCGCGGTGAACGTCAGGGACGACGCGAGGGCGGCGTTCCATGGGCTGGTGAGGTTGTCCGGGTCGATCCTCAGCTCGACCTCGGCGTGCGCCGCGAGGGCGTCGTGGGAGGTCAGCTGGACGGCCACCTCGTGCGCGACCTCGGGGGAGAGCCCCTTGCCGACGTAGATCGCCGCGAGCTCGGCGAGCTCCTCCTCCGGCATCTCCGACAGCTCGCGCCGCTCCTTCTCCAGCAGGGCCCGTTCGGTGTCGCGCTGCGTGCTCACCGAGACGTACTCGCCGACGCCCATGCTCAGTGCCCCTGCGACCAGCCCGGCGATACCCGCGGTGAGGATCACCACCCGGTCCGTGGTTGCGCCGGCGACGCCCACGACGATCCCAGCGGTCGAGACGATCCCGTCGTTGGCGCCGAGGACCCCCGCCCGCAACCAGTTGAGGCGGGCACCCGAGCTGTCGTGCGTCTCCTCGTGGGCCGGCGCCCCGGGCTCGTCCGGCCGGGCCGCCGTCTGCTCGGCGGTCACGGCGCGACCGCCACCCCTGGGCCCGGCCGCGGGGCGGGCCCCGCGGCCCGGTGCGCCGGCTCGACTGCCATGGGACCACTGTGGCCGCTGGACGCCTCGTTGTCACCGAAGGCAAGGCTCACCTACCCGGGGCGTCTGGGAGGCTCTGGAGGTGGCTGTGCGTCCCACCCTCGTCGTTGCCGCTGCCCTCGTCGACGACCTCACCCGGCCCACCCTCCTGCTCGCGGCACGCCGGACCGAGCCCCCGTCGCTGGCCGGCGGCTGGGAGCTGCCGGGCGGGAAGGTGGACCCCGGTGAGGAGCCGCTCGACGCCCTGCACCGCGAGCTGGGTGAGGAGCTCGGAGTCCGGGTGCACGTGGGGTCCCTGGTGGCCGGGCCGCTGGGCGACCTGAGCTGGCCGCTCGGCCTGCGGTACCGCATCCACGTCTGGCTGTGCGCCGTCGCCGCCGGGGCGCCTCGTCCGCTCGAGGACCACGACGAGCTGCGGTGGCTGACCAGGCAGACCCTGTATGACGTCGGCTGGCTCCCCGGGGGCGTCCCCGTCGTGCGGGCGGTGGAGGCACAGATGTCCTGAGCGCCTGGTCGGGCCCCGCTGGAAGTCCTGAGACAATGGGGCGCATGCCTGTCAAGACCCGCGGTGACATCCGCAACGTTGCCATCGTCGCCCACGTCGACCACGGCAAGACGACACTGGTCGACAAGATGCTCTGGCAGTCGGGGGCGTTCGGCGAGCACCAGCACGTCGACGAGCGGGCGATGGACTCCGGCGACCTCGAGCGTGAGAAGGGCATCACGATCCTCGCCAAGAACACGGCGATCCACTACACCGGCAAGGCCGCGACGGATGCCGGGCTCGCCGACGGCGTGACGATCAACATCATCGACACGCCCGGGCACGCGGACTTCGGGGGCGAGGTCGAGCGCGGCCTGTCCATGGTCGACGGTGTCGTGCTCCTCGTCGACGCCTCGGAGGGACCGCTGCCGCAGACCCGGTTCGTCCTGCGCAAGGCCCTCGCCTCGAAGCTGCCGGTCGTGCTCGCGATCAACAAGGTGGACCGTCCCGACAGCCGGATCGCCGAGGTGGTCGACGAGGTCTACGAGCTCTTCATGGACCTGCTCGACTCGGCCACGGACGCGGTGGAGCAGCTGAACTTCCCGGTCGTCTACACGTCGGCGAAGGCCGGGCGGGCGTCCCTCGTGCGGCCCGAGAACGGCGGCCTGCCCGAGGAGGGGGACCTCGAGCCGCTCTTCAGGGCGATCCTCGAGACCGTCCCCGCCCCCTCCTACGACGACGAGGCGCCGCTCCAGGCGCACGTGACCAACCTCGACGCGTCGAACTTCCTCGGCCGTCTCGCCCTGCTGCGCGTGCACAACGGCACGATCCGCAAGGGCCAGCAGGTGATCTGGCTCAAGCACGACGGCACGAGCGAGAGGGTCAAGGTCACCGAGCTGCTGATGACCCAGGCCCTCGAGCGCAAGCCGGCCGAGTCGGCGGGCCCCGGCGACATCATCGCCGTGGCCGGCATCCCTGACATCACGATCGGCGAGACGCTGGCGGACCCTGACAACCCGATCGCCCTGCCGCTCATCAAGATCGACGAGCCGGCGATCTCGATGACCATCGGCATCAACACCTCACCGATGGCCGGCCGGGTCAAGGGGGCGAAGGTGACGGCGCGGCTGGTCAAGGACCGCCTCGACCGGGAGCTGGTGGGCAACGTCTCCATCCGGGTGCTGCCGACCGCTCGCCCGGACTCGTGGGAGGTGCAGGGCCGCGGTGAGCTCGCCCTCGCCATCCTCGTCGAGCAGATGCGCCGCGAGGGCTACGAGCTGACCGTGGGCAAGCCGCAGGTGGTGACCCGGGAGGTCGACGGCAAGGTCCACGAGCCGGTCGAACGGCTCACCATCGACGCCCCCGAGGAGTTCCTCGGCCCGGTGACCCAGCTGCTCGCCGCCCGCAGGGGCCGGATGGAGCAGATGACCAACCACGGCACCGGGTGGGTGCGGATGGAGTTCCTCGTCCCGTCCCGCGGCCTGATCGGCTTCCGAACCGAGTTCCTCACCGGCACCCGGGGCACGGGCGTCGCCAACCACGTCTTCGAGGACTACGAACCGTGGTTCGGTGAGCTGAAGACCCGCATGACCGGCTCGCTCGTCTCGGACCGGACCGGCGTGGCGACCTCCTACGCGATGTTCAACCTGCAGGAGCGCGGCACGATGTTCCTCGAGCCGACGACGGAGGTGTATGAAGGGATGATCGTCGGTGAGAACTCGCGGGCCGACGACATGGACGTCAACATCTGCAAGGAGAAGAAGATGACCAACGTCCGGTCCGCCGGCGCAGAGGTCCTCGAACGGCTCATCCCGGCGAGACGGCTGAGCCTCGAGCAGTCGCTGGAGTTCTGCCGGGAGGACGAGTGCGTGGAGGTGACGCCGGAGGCTGCCCGGATCCGCAAGGTGGTGCTCGACCAGACCGAGCGCGCCCGCACCGCAGCCCGCGCCCGGGCCGCGGTCAAGGCCGGCGGCTGAGCCGTGCCGACGCGCGGTGGTCGCGGCCGTCCGGCCCGTCGGGTCCTGCTGGCGGCCCTCGGCGTCGTGGTCCTCGGCGCCGCGGCGTGCACCAGGACCCCGCCCGCTCCTGTCACGTCCATCCCCGAGGCCAGGGGTGGCACGCTCTACGTCCTGCTCAACAACGCCGTCTCGCACTGGGACCCCCAGCGGATGGTCGCCGGCCCCGAGCCCCAGTTCGCGCTCCGCACCTTCCTGCGGACCCTGACGACGTACCCGCCCTCCGGGGCCGGCTTCTCCAGCTCCCTGGCCGGCGACCTCGCGACCGGGACGGGCACGCCGGCCGACGGCGGCAGGACGTGGGAGTTCACCATGCGGCAGGACGCCAAGTGGCAGGACGGGAAGCAGGTGACCTGCGCGGACGTGAAGTACGGCGTCTCACGCAACTTCGCCCGCGAGATCACCGGGGGTCCGGCATACGCGACCACGCTGCTCGACATCCCCGTCGTCAAGGACTCGCCCGGCGTCGCCGCGCCCGCCTACGAGGGCCCCTACACCGGAGTCGGTCAGGACCTGTTCGACAGGGCGGTCACGTGTGAGGGGTCGACGATCACCTTCCACCTCCGTGCCCCGGTGCTCGACTTCAACCAGACCGTCTCGCTGCCCTCGTTCGCCCCGTTCCGCAAGGACCAGGACAAGGGAGCGGGCAGCAACCTCGCGGTGTTCTCGTCCGGCCCCTACATGCTCGAGGGACTCTGGGAGCCCGGGAACGGCGGCCGGTTCGTGCGCAACGTCAACTGGGAGTTCCTCACGGACCCGATCCGCAGCGGCTACCCCAACGTCATCGACGTCCGGGAGGGGATCGACTCGAGCACGGCGACCCAGCGGATCGTCGACGAGCGCGGCAAGGACCGCTTCGCGGTCACCTTCGCGGGAGCCCCCCTGGCCCTGCAGCCCGGGCTCAGCGCCAACGCGTCGATTGCCGCCCGGCTGACCAACCCGAACACGCCGGAGGTGGAGTACCTCCTGCCGAGCTTCCGGAGCCCGGTGATGAGCAATCCCGCCGTCCGCCAGGCCTTCGCGACGGCGACGAACAGGGACGCCTTCGTCAACGCCTCGGGCGGCCCCACGGCGATGACGCCGACCTACTCCGTGCTGGCCAGCGAGATCCCGGGACACCAGAACCTCGACCCGTTCGGCGCGACGAGCTCGGGTGACCCGGCCGCCGCGCGCCAGGTGCTGGCCAGGGCCGGGGTGGCACTGCCCGTCCCGGTCCGCCTCGCCTACCGCAAGTCCGAGGTCGCGGACCGGGCGTTCGCCGCGCTGAAGGCGAGCTGGGACGCGGGCGGCTTCGCGGTGACGCTGGAGCCGGTCACGGGGAGCTACTACCGGGTGATCGGGAGCCCTGACGCGGCGAACAGGTACGACGTCCTCTGGGCCAGCTCGAGCGCCGACTGGCCCTCCGGGTCCACCGTGCTGCCCAACGTCTTCGACGGGCGGACCAATCTCTCCGCCGAGGGCCCGGGCCAGGACTACGGGTACTTCAACGACGCCGCCGTCAACAGGGCCATCGACGCGGCCCGCCTCGTCCCCGCCCAGGAGAGCAGGGATGCCGCATGGGCGCAGGTCGACCTGATGGTCGCCAGGGCGGGTGGGCACATCGCCCTGGCCCAGCACCGCCTGATGTTCGTCCACGGCTCGGGGGTCGGGTCCTACCAGGACAACGCGGTGATGGGCGGCTACGCCGACCTCGCGAACATCCAGGTCCCCCAGTAGCCGCAGCCCCACGGGGGACGCATCACGATCCGGCGACACAATCGGGGTTCTGTCCAGCAGATGGATGCAGCGGGTTTACAGTTTCTGACGATCACCCCTGCCGGATGAGCGCGGGGGAGTCGTCGCGACCGGAGAAGGGGTTTCGCACGGATGTCGATCGCACCGGGTCAGCTCGACGACACCCACGGCCTTGCCGTCGACAGCGTCGCCGACGACAGCTCGTCGGTCGACGGTGCCGTCGCGGTCAGGGGGCGCTCGCCGTGGGAGATCTTCCGGAGCCGGCTGCGCCGCGACAAGGTCAGCATGGTCGCACTGATCTTCTCGGTCCTCTTCCTCGTCTTCGCCGCCGCCTCCCCGCTGCTGACGAGGCTCGGCGTCCTCAAGCCGGACGACCAGCACCCGGACCTCGTCACCGGGATCGGGTCGATGCCGACCGGGTTGGCCGGGGGCATCACGGGCGAGCATCCGCTGGGGGTCGAGCCCGGGACCGGCCGGGACCTGCTCTCGCGCATCGTCACCGGGATGACGACCTCGCTGACGGTGGCCGTCCTCGCCACCGTCATGGCGATCGTGCTGGGCACGGTCCTCGGCCTGGTCGCCGGGTTTGCCGGCGGTTCCCTCGACTGGGGGGTCAGCCGTTTCCTCGACCTGGTCCTCAGCTTCCCGACCACCCTGATGCTGCTGTCGCTGGGGCCCGTGCTCCGCCAGCGGATCGCTGGCTTCACCGGGCTGGCGGATGCCGACCCGAAGGTCGCGATCATCTTCATGGTGCTGGTGCTCGGCTTCTTCGGCATCCCGTTCTTCGCGCGCATCATCCGGGGACAGGTGCTCTCCCTCCGCGAGCGCGAGTTCGTCGAGGCCGCCCGCTCCCTGGGCGCGAGCCGGGCCCGCATCTATGTCAAGGAGCTGCTGCCGCACCTGTGGGCGCCGATCCTGGTGTACACGACCCTCGTGATGCCGCAGAACATCGCCGCGGAGGCCGCGCTCGGCTTCCTCGGCGTGGGGATCAACCCGCCCACCGCGTCGCTCGGGGCCATCCTCAACGACTCCATCGCCTATGCGCTGCCGGACCCGGCCTACTTCTTCTTCCCGGGCCTGACGGTGTTCGCCCTCGTGCTGGCGTTCAACCTGCTCGGCGACGGCCTGCGCGACGCCCTCGACCCCAGGGCCGGCCGCGCGTGAGCCCCGCGGTTCCGGCGCCCCGCCGCACCCCCAGCTCGTCTCGGCCCGAACCCGGCCGCGGCGCACCCGCAGCAAACGCTGCGGGACGTTCCATCGCCTCACTCGCGGTGGGTAGTTCATACAAGGAGATCGAATGATGCGCACCAAGAAGCGCGCGATCGGCGTCGCCCTCGGCGCGGTGGTGTCGCTCGCCGCGGCGGCCTGCAGCAGCGGGGGAGGGGCTACCACTGCCCCGCCAGCGAGCGGCGGTAGCGCCGGCGGCGGTGGCGCCGGCGGCGGTGCGGCGGCGGCCGCGAAGGGCGGGACGCTGTTCTTCCTCAGCCTCGGCCCGCAGGAGCACTGGGACCCGCAGCGGATGTACATCGGCGCGGATATCGAGTTCGCCAGCCGGGTCTTCACCCGGACGTTGACGACCTTCTCGCCGGGCAAGGACAGCAAGCTGACCCCTGACCTGGCCACCGACCTCGGCACGATGTCCGACGGCGGAAAGACCTGGAAGTTCACCCTCATCGACGGGGCGAAGTGGCAGGACGGCCAGGCGGTCAAGTGCGAGGACATCAAGTACGGCGTCTCGCGCACCTTCGCCCAGGACATCATCACCGGCGGCCCGAACTACGCGATCCAGTACCTCGACATCCCGAGCAAGAAGGACGAGAAGGGTGAGGACGTCCCGGCCTACGACGGCCCGTACAAGGGCACCGGTCAGGACCTCTACGACAAGGCGGTGACCTGCTCGGGCCAGACGATCACCTTCAAGATGAAGATCCCGGTGACCGACTTCAACCAGGCGGTCACCTTCCCGGCCTTCACCGGGTTCCGCAAGGACCAGGACAAGGCTGCGGCGAGCGACTTCGCGGTGTTCTCCGACGGCCCGTACATGCTCGAGGGGACGTTCGAGCCCACCAAGGGTGGCAAGTTCGTCCGCAACCCCAACTGGGACGCCGGCTCGGACAAGATCCGCAAGGCCTACCCGGACATCATCGACTACCAGCTGGGCGCGCAGACCGAGACGGTCTTCCAGCGCTTCATCGCCGACCAGGGCAACGACAAGTTCGCCGTCGGCAACGGCACGGCCCCGCCGGCGCTGCTGGCGCAGATCGCCTCGAACCCCGCGGCCCAGAAGCGGACGGTGAACCCCGTCGCCCCGTACGTCGACTACATCCAGCCGAACGTCAAGAGCAAGGTGTTCTCCAACGAGGCGGCGCGCAAGGCGTTCGCCACGGCGACCAACCGCGACGCCTACATCACGGCATACGGTGGCCCGTCGGTCATGGTCCCGTCCTACGCGATGTGCAACAAGGCGCTGGCGTGCTTCAAGGACTTCAACCCGTTCGGAGCGCCGACCGCAGGCGACCCCGTGGCGGCGAAGAAGATGCTCACCGACGCCGGCGTCGCCATGCCGGTCAACATCACCGTCGTCTACCGCAAGCGCCCCACGAACGACAAGGCACTGGCGGCCCTGAAGGAGACCTGGGACAAGGCCGGCTTCAACGTGACGCTCGAGGGCATCAGCGAGAAGTACTACGCCACGATCCAGGGTCCCGCCTACGCCACGAAGGACGCCTTCTGGGCCGGCTGGGGTGCCGACTGGCCGTCCGGCTCGACCGTGGTCCCTGCCCTCTTCGACGGCCGGGTGAACATCAGCGCCGGCGGCTCGGGTCAGGACTACGGGTACTTCAACGACCCCGAGGTCAACGCCAAGATCGACGAGGCCTACAAGATCCAGGACGCGACGGCCCGGGAGAAGGCCTGGGGTGACATCGACGAGATGATCGCCAAGAAGGCCGGCGTCATCCCGCTGGTGAACCAGAAGTTCACCTTCATGTACGGCTCCGGCGTGAAGAACTACGAGAACAACGAGCTCCTCGGCGGGTACGTCGACCTGGCGAACATCGCCGTCAAGTAAGGAGCTCCACCGGACCACCGTCGCCATTGCCGGACGGGGACGGGTCCCCTGCCCAGAACCGTCCGGCCCCGGCGCTTCCGGCCAACGAGAGGCAGGTGAGGGTCCGCGCCGCGGCGCTGGCACGCCATGTTCTTCTACGTCCTCCGGCGCCTGGTATCGGTCGTCGTCATGCTGCTCGTCATCAGCATCGCGACCTTCCTGCTGTTCTTCGCCGCCCCGGAGGACCCGGCCCGGCTGACGTGTGCCAAGAACTGCACGCCGGCCATCATCGAGGGCAACCGCAAGGCACTGGGCTTCGACAAGCCCATCCCGGTCCAGTACGCCAGCTTCCTGCGCGGCTTCGTCCAGGACCGTGACTTCCCCGACGACCCGGTGCTGAAGCAGAAGATCCCGGACGCGGTCGTCACCTGCCAGGCCCCGTGCCTCGGGTACTCCGTGCTGCAGCAGCGCCCGGTCAGGGACATCCTCGGCGACGGGCTGCCGGTGACCGCGTCGATCGCGGTGGCGGCGTTCCTGCTCTGGATCGTCGTGGGGGTCTCCGGCGGCGCCATCGCCGCGCTGAACCGGGGCCGGTGGCTGGACCGGCTCATCGTCGGTCTCGCCCTGATCGGGTTCTCGCTGCCGTCCTTCTTCATCGGCCTGATCCTGCTGACGTTCGTCGCGATCAAGTGGCAGCTGGTGCCGATCCCCGAGTTCACCCCCTTCGCCGACGACCCGGCCCAGTGGGCCAGGGGACTGCTGCTGCCCGCCGTGACGCTCGCCGCCATCTTCGCCGCGTCGTACGTGCGGCTCACCCGCGCCTACATGCTCGAGACGATGTCCGAGGACTACATCCGCACCGCGCGGGCCAAGGGCGTCAAGGAGTCCACCGTCGTCACCCGGCACGGGCTCCGGGCTGCGCTCACCCCCATCGTCACGGCCGCCGGTCTCGACCTCGGCGGACTGCTCGGGGGGGCGATCATCAGCGAGCGGGTCTTCGGGTTCCACGGCCTCGGCTACCTCGCCGTCGACGCCGTCATCGCCACCGACCTCGCCGTCATCGTCGGGCTGGTGGTCGTCGCGTCGTTCTTCGTCGTCATGGCCAACCTCATCGTCGACGTGCTCTACGGCGTCATCGACCCGCGCGTCCGGCTCGGCTGAGGACCTCCCGTGACCACGACAGGCAGCGCCCCCCCCTCGAAGCGGCGCAGACAGGGCACCCGGACGCTCCCGGACGCGGCCGCCGGCCCCGCCGGCCCATACCTGGACGTGAAGGACCTCAAGGTCCACTTCCCGACCGACGACGGCGTCGTCAAGGCCGTCGACGGGCTCAGCTTCTCCCTCGAGCGCGGCAAGACGATCGGCATCGTCGGCGAGTCCGGCTCCGGCAAGTCGGTGACCAGCCAGGCCATCCTCGGGCTGCACCGTCGCACCCGGGCCCGGACCTCCGGCTCGGTCGTCCTCGACGGCGAGGACCTGATGAAGGTCAGCAACGAGCGGCTCCGCGGGCTGCGCGGGAACAAGATGGCGATGATCTTCCAGGACCCGCTCTCGGCCCTGCACCCCTACTACACGATCGGCGCCCAGATCGTCGAGGGGATCCGGGTGCACCACTCCGAGATCTCCAGGTCCAGGGCCAAGGTGCGCGCCGTCGACCTGCTCGACCGGGTCGGCATCCCCAACGCCCGCCGGCGGGTCGACCAGTACCCGCACGAGTTCTCCGGCGGCATGCGCCAGCGGGCGATGATCGCGATGGCGCTGGCGAACGACCCGTCACTGCTCATCGCCGACGAGCCGACCACCGCGCTCGACGTGACGGTGCAGGCCCAGATCCTCGACCTGATGCGGGACCTGCAGGCGGAGTTCGGGTCCGCGATCATCATGATCACCCACGACCTCGGCGTGGTGGCCGAGATCGCCGACGACATCCTCGTCATGTACGGCGGCAAGGCCGTCGAGCACGGCCCGGTCAAGGACGTCTTCTACGCCCCCGAGATGCCCTACACGTGGGGCCTGCTCACCTCCATGCCGCGCCTGGACCGGGTCCGCAAGGCCCGGCTCGAGCCGGTGCGGGGCAACCCGCCCTCGCTGATCAACGTCCCGTCGGGGTGCGCCTTCCACCCCCGGTGCAACTTCCGTGACAACGTGCCGGGTGACGCCTGCCGGAGCGTGGTCCCTGACCTCGAGCCGGCCGGGCCGCGCCACCTCGCCCGGTGCCACATCCCCACCGAGCGGCGCAACGAGCTGTTCCTGTCCGACGTCAAGCCCCGGCTCTGAGGGGGACGGCCACACGACCAGCGACACCACCTCCGAGGCGACCAGCCGCGAGCAGCACGCGGCCGCGCCGTCCCGCGAGGGCACCCCGCTGCTGAAGCTCACCGGCCTGCAGAAGTACTTCCCGCAGTACCGCCAGACCCTGGTCCGCCGTCCGGACGCGCCCGTGCGAGCCGTCGACGGGGTCTCGCTGCAGCTCTACCCCGGCGAGACCATCGGCGTGGTGGGGGAGTCCGGGTGCGGCAAGTCGACGGCGGGGCGCACCCTGCTGCGCCTGCTCGAGCCCACCGGCGGCACGATCGAGTTCCAGGGCAAGGACATCACCAACGTCCGCGGCGACGAGCTGCGAAGGCTGCGCCGCGAGATGCAGATGGTGTTCCAGGACCCCTACGGCTCGCTCAACCCCCGCCAGACTATCGGCTCGATCATCGCCGCGCCCTTCGACATCCAGCGGATCAAGCCCGAGGGCGGCACCCGCAAGAGCGTCCAGGAGCTGATGGCCCGGGTCGGGCTCAACCCCGAGCACTACAACCGCTACCCCCACGAGTTCTCCGGTGGCCAGCGCCAGCGTATCGGGGTGGCCCGGGCGATCGCCCTCAAGCCCCAGCTCGTCGTCTGTGACGAGCCGGTGTCCGCGCTGGACGTCTCGATCCAGGCGCAGGTCATCAACCTGCTCGAGGACATCCAGAACGAGCAGGGCCTGGCCTACGTGTTCATCGCCCACGACCTGTCCGTCGTCCGGCACATCTCCGACCGGGTGGTCGTCATGTACCTCGGCAAGGTGATGGAGGAGGCCGGCCGCGACGAGCTGTACGAGCGCCCGCTGCACCCCTACACGCACGCCCTGCTCTCGGCCGTCCCCGTGCCCGACCCCGGCAAGGAGTCGCGCAAGAAGCGCATCCTGCTCACCGGTGACCTCCCCAGCCCCCAGCACCCGCCCTCCGGCTGCGTCTTCCGGACCCGCTGCCCGAAGGCCCAGCAGCGGTGCGCCGAAGAGGTGCCGCTGCCGGTCGAGCTCACCCCCGGGCACCGGGTGGCCTGCCACTTCCCGGAGGAGCAGTCGATCATCTGAGGGGCCGGCTGCTCTTCCTCCACGCCCACCCCGACGACGAGACGCTGGCCACTGGCACCACCATGGCCCACTACCTGGCGGCAGGGCACGACGTCCACGTGCTCACCTGCACCCTGGGCGAGGAGGGCGAGGTGATCCCCGCCGAGCTGGCTCACCTCGACTCCGCCCACGAGGACGCGCTGGGCACCCTGCGCCGGGAGGAGCTGCGCGAGGCGATGCGACCGCCTCGGTGCGCAGCACGCGGTGCTCGAAGAGGACGCCGCGGCGGGCGCCGCGTCGCGCTACCGCGACAGCGGCATGGACGGTATGCCGTCGAACGGGCACCCGGACGCCTTCTCCCGTGCCGACCCGGACGAGGCCGCGACCCTCGTCGCCCGCCACATCCGGTCGCTCGAGCCTGACGTCGTCGTCACCTACGACGAGCACGGTGGCTACGGCCACCCCGACCACGTCCAGGCCCACCGCGTGACGACGCGCGCGCTGGCCCGGATCGCGGCGTCCGGGCAGGGACACGGGGGACCGCGGTTCGCCTACCAGATCCTCACGCCGCGCTCGTGGGCCGAGCAGGACCGGATCTGGCTCTGCGACAATGTCCCCCGCTCGTCGGTGCTGACGCTGCCCGCCGCGGCCGACCCGTTCCCGCCCTCGGTCGTCGCCGACGAGCGGGTCAGCCACGCCGTCGTCGACGCCAGCGTCCTCACAGCGGTGTCCACGGCCCTGGCCGCCCATCGCACCCAGGTCCGCGTCTTCGAGGGCTACTATGCGCTCAGCAACGGCGTGGCCGCGCGCCTCTCTCCCCGGCAGGGCTATGTCCGCGTCGACCCGGCGACGGGGGGTGCGATCCGCACGGGACCGGTGTCACGGCATACCGGGCTGCTGGGAGAGACTCGGGCGTGACCTCAGCGCCCGTCAGCAGCGACGCCTTCCGCCTGGCGATGGGGCGGTTCGCCACGGGGGTCACCGTGGTGACCTGCGTCGCCGAGGGCCACGACCACGCGATGACCGCGAACGCGCTGACCTCCGTCTCGCTCGAGCCGCTCCTCCTGCTCGTCTGCGTCGAGCGCGAGGCGCGCTTCCACGATGCCGTCACCGCGGCGGGCGTCTGGGGGGTGAGCATCCTGGCCGCGCCGTCCCGGCCGGCGGCGGACTGGCTGGCCACGCGGGGCCGGCCCCTGCACGGGCAGCTCGACCGGGTCCCGACGCACCGGGGACCAGCGACCGGTGTCCCGCTGCTGGACGGCGCGTTGGCAACGATTGAGTGTCGAACCCGTGACATCGTCGGAGCGGGTGACCACAGCGTCGTCATCGGGGACGTACTCTCCGTAGACATCGCCGATCACCCGGGTGAGGCACTGCTCTACTACCGCGGGCAGTTCGGGACGCTGAAGTGAGGCCGAGGTTGACAGCGAAGGAGGCAGGGACGATCGCCCTGCGGATGGTGGTGGCGCTCATCGTCCTCGGGGGGGCATACCTGGCGCTCGCCGTCTTCGTCGGCCGCCAGCTGCCCTCGAGCGCGACGGTCGAGGGCGTCCGGGTGGGTGGCATGAGCCTGGAGCAGGCCTCGGCCACCCTCAAGCGCGAGCTGGCGGCCAAGGCGGCCACCCCGGTGCGGGTGGACATCCCCGGGACCGGCAAGACCCTGGCCCTCGCCCCCGCTTCCGCCGGCCTGTCCCTCGACATCGACGGCACCCTCGAGGGCATGGCGGGCTTCACGCTGAACCCGGCCCTCATCTGGGAGCACCTCAACGCCCCTGTCTCCCGGCAGGTGCGCACCAGCGTGGACGACGCGGCACTGAGGAAGGCGCTGACCGAGCAGGCCAAGACCGTCGATGCCGCCCCGAAGGAGGGGTCGGTGACCTTCCCCGGGGGCCGGATCGTCGTGGTCCCGTCGAGCGCGGGGATGTCCCTGGTGGTGGACCCCATCGCTGCGAAGATCCGGCAGGGCTGGCCGCGCACCCCCCTCATCCAGGGCGAGGTCATGGTCCTCGCGCCGAAGCTGAGCCAGGGCGCGATCGACGCGGCGGTGAGGGACTTCGCGATCCCCGCCATGTCCGCCCCGGTCAGCCTCGTCGTCGGCGACCGGACCGCGCCGCTCACGCCCGCACAGTACGCCCCGGCGATCACCATGGCGCAGGATGCGACGGGCAACCTCGCCCCCGTCGTCGACCGGCCCCGGCTGACCGCCCTCGTCGTCGAGGCCACGAGGACCTTCCTCGTGCAGCCCCAGAACGCGCGAATCCTGCTGGTGGGCGGCGCCCCGCAGATCACCCCGTCAGTCGACGGGGTCGGAGTCGACAGCGCCTCGGTCGCCGAGATCGTCATCCCCGCCCTGACGGCGCCCGACCGCAGGGCCGTCCTCAGGGCCACGGTCGCCAAGCCCGCCCTGACGACGGAGGGAGCCCAGGCGCTCGGCGTCAAGGACGTCATCACCACCTTCGACTCGGCGTTCCCCTACAACCCGTCGCGCACCGCGAACCTCACCGAGGCCGCCAACACCGTCAACGGCACCTACATCGCGCCCGGGGCGGTGTTCAGCCTCAACAGGATCCTCGGGGAGCGCACCGCCGACAAGGGCTACCAGGAGGGCTACGTCATCGAGAACGGCCGGCTCGTCAAGGGCACCGGTGGCGGTGTCTCCCAGATCTCGACGGTCGTCTACAACCTCGCCTGGTTCTCCGCCGCGCAGCTCGTCGAGCACACCTCCCACTCGTTCTACATCTCCCGCTACCCCGAGGGCCGCGAGGCGACCGTCTACTGGCCGAACATCGACAACAAGTGGAAGAACACCTCGCCCTTCGGCATGCTCATCCAGATGTGGGTGGCCGACGGACAGGTCCACGGCAAGGTGTGGAGCACCAAGGTCTACGACGTCGAAGGAGTGCAGGGTCCGCGCAGCAACGTCAAGGAGGGCGTCGAGATCGTCGACGACACGCCTGAGTGCGTCCCCCAGCCGCAGGCGACACCGGGCTTCGACGTCACGGTCCAGCGCGTCCTCAAGCAGAACGGGGCAGTGGTCAAGACCGAGAGCTACACGACGCACTACAACCCCGAGGACAAGGCCATCTGCACCAACCCCAACCACAAGACCTGAGCCGTATGCCGCCCGGCACCTCCCAGCGCCCGCGTGCCGGTCGGGCCACCGGTCGGGGCAGCGCTCAGTCGGGGCAGCGATCCGCCGGGGCAGCGCTCAGTCGGGGGACCGCAGGTAGCAGTAGGTGTGGTGGGTGGCGAACCCGGAGCGCTCGTAGAGCGTGCGGGCCGCGGCGTTGTCCTCGGTGACCTGCACGTACATCGACGGCATCCGGTGGGCCCGGGCCAGCGTGGCGACCGCGGCCGTCAGGGCCCGCGCGAGCCCGCTGCCCCGGTGGGCCGGGGCCACCCACACCGCGGACAGGCCCGCCCAGCCGGGGCTGACCGCCATCCGGGCGATCGCGGTGACCGGACCGCGCTCACCGCCCCGGACCGAGGCGAAGAGCTGACCGCGGGAGCCGGTCAGCACCTGCTCGGTGACCCCGGCGAG
>JBPCOG010000222.1:0-5206 GCA_051000455.1 Lapillicoccus sp.
GCTGACCCGGCAGATCCTCGCCCGCGGCAACGACGTGGCCGCGGCCAGGGGGATCCTCATCGCGGACACCAAGGTCGAGTTCGGGCTGGCCGGGGCTGGGGCGGAGCCGGAAGTGGTCCTCGCCGACGAGGTCCTGACGCCGGACTCCTCGCGGTTCTGGCCCGCCGCCTCCTGGCAGCCGGGCCGGCAGCAGGTGTCCTACGACAAGCAGTTCGTGCGGGACTGGCTGACATCGGCCGCCAGCGGCTGGGATCGGCGCAGTGGCGCGCCCCCGCCCCCGCTCCCCGAGGAGGTTGTGGCGCGGACGAGGGCCAAGTACGTCGAGGCCTACGAGACGCTGACCGGCCGCCGGTTCGGGTGAGCGGCGGGCCGATGGGCCGAGACCGATACCCTGAGGACGTCCCACCCCGCCCCCGTCCCGAGGAGTCGCCCGCGATGGGCACCATCGTCGTCGACGTCATGCTCAAGCCCGAGATCCTCGACCCGCAGGGGCAGGCGGTGGCCGGAGCCCTTCCCCGGCTCGGCTTCACCGGCTTCGCCGCGGTCCGGCAGGGCAAGCGCTTCGTCCTGACCGTCGACGGGGTCGTCACCGACGAGCACCTCGCCCACGCCCGCCAAGCGGCCGAGACGCTGCTGAGCAACCCCGTCATCGAGGACGTCGTCAGTGTCAGGGCACAGCAGGACCCGCCGGCATGAGGGTCGGCGTGGTCACCTTCCCCGGCTCGCTCGACGACCGGGACGCCGCCCGCGCCGTCCGTGCGGTCGGGGCGGAGCCGGTGCCCCTGTGGCACGGCGACCGCGACTTGCTCGGCGTCGACGCCGTCATCCTCCCCGGGGGGTTCTCCTACGGCGACTACCTGCGCTGCGGGGCCATCGCGCGCTTCGCCCCCGTCATGGAGGTGCTCCTCCCCGCGGCGAAGGGCGGGCTGCCGGTGCTGGGCATCTGCAACGGGTTCCAGGTGCTGTGCGAGTCCCACCTGCTGCCCGGCGCGCTGGTGCGCAACGACCATCGCAGGTTCAGGTGCGTCGACCAGCGGCTCCGGGTGGAGAACGCGTCGACCGCATGGACGTCGGACTACGAGCAGGGCGCCGAGATCGTGGTCCCGCTCAAGAACGGGGAGGGCGGGTTCGTCGCCGACGAGCGGACCCTCGACACCCTCGAGGGTGAGGGACGCGTGGTCCTGCGCTATGTCGTCACCCCGGACAGGCCCAACCCGAACGGCTCCTACCGCGACATCGCCGGGATCAGCAACGAGGGTGGCACCGTCGTCGGCCTGATGCCGCACCCCGAGCACGCCGTCGACCCCGGCTACGGCCCGTCTACCGACGGCCTGCCCTTCTTCACCTCCGTGCTCCGGCGGCTGGCGGCCGTGCGGTGACGGTCAGCGAGAGCCGTCTCGGCCTCGACACCGTGACGCACGCGGCAGCGACCCCCGACGTCGAGCAGCCCTGGGCCACCCTCGGGCTCAAGCCCGACGAGTACGCCACCATCCGTGCGGTCCTCGGACGCCGCCCCACCTCGGCAGAGCTCGCGATGTACTCCGTCATGTGGTCCGAGCACTGCTCGTACAAGTCCTCCAAGGTGCACTTCACCCTCTGGGGCGAGAACACGACGGACGAGATGCGCGAGCGGCTCCTCGTCGGGATCGGCGAGAACGCGGGTGTCGTCGACATCGGCGACGGCTGGGCGGTGACCTTCAAGATCGAGAGCCACAACCACCCGTCCTACGTCGAGCCCTACCAGGGGGCTGCGACGGGCATCGGCGGGATCGTCCGCGACATCATGTCGATGGGTGCCCGGCCCGTCGCGGTGATGGACGCGCTGCGCTTCGGCAACATCAGCCACCCTGACACCCAGCGGGTCCTGCCGGGGGTGGTCGCCGGTATCGGCGGCTACGGCAACTGCCTAGGGCTGCCGAACATCGGCGGCGAGGTGGTCTTCGACGATTGCTACCAGGGCAACCCGCTCGTCAACGCGCTCTGCGTCGGTGCCATGCGCACCGAGGACATCCACCTCGCCCGGGCCGCGGGTGCCGGCAACAAGGTGGTCCTCTTCGGCGCGAGGACGGGCGGCGACGGCATCGGCGGCGTCTCGGTGCTCGCCTCCGAGAGCTTTACGGACGGGGTCGCGAGCGCGCGGCGGCGCCCGGCCGTGCAGGTCGGGGACCCCTTCGCGGAGAAGGTGCGCATCGAGTGCTGCTTGGACCTGTATGCCGCCCACGTCGTCGCCGGCATACAGGACCTCGGCGGAGCCGGACTCTCCTGTGCGACAAGCGAGCTGGCGTCCAACGGGGACGGGGGGATGCGGGTGGATCTCGACCTCGTGCCGCTGCGGGACCCCTCGCTGCGACCGGAGGAGATCCTCATGTCGGAGTCGCAGGAGCGGATGATGGCCGTCGTCGAGCCCGGCCGGCTCGAGGAGTTCCTCGCGGTCACCCGGCGCTGGGACGTCGAGGCGAGCGTCATCGGTGAGGTCACCGACGGGGACCATCTCGTCGTCACCTGGCACGGCGAGACGATCGTCGACGTCCCCCCGCGGTCGGTGGCCCACGACGGACCGGTGTACGACCGCCCGCTGGAGCGACCGGCATACCTCGACGTGCTCACCTCGGACGACACCTCCCACCTGGCCAGGCCGGCTGGCGGCGACGGGCTGCGGGAGGCGCTGCTGGTGCTGCTCGGCAGCCCCAACCTCTGCGACAAGTCCTGGGTGACCGACCAGTACGACCGCTACGTCCTCGGCAACACCGCGCTGGCGATGCCCGACGACGCGGGGGTGGTCCGGGTGGACGAGGAGACCGGACGGGGGGTCGCGGTCTCGACCGACTGCAACGGCCGGTTCGCCAAGCTCGACCCCTACGCGGGGGCGCAGCTCGCGCTGGCCGAGGCCTATCGCAACGTGGCCACGGCAGGGGCGTCCCCGCTGGCGGTGACGGACTGCCTCAACTTCGGCTCGCCCGAGGACCCGGGTGTCATGTGGCAGTTCCGGGAGGCGGTTCGGGGGATCGCCGAGGGGTGCCGGGTCCTCGGCATCCCGGTGACCGGCGGGAACGTGTCGTTCTACAACCAGACCGGCGACGTGGCAATCCACCCGACTCCGGTGATCGGGGTGCTCGGCGTCATGGCGGACGTGTCGGTGCGGACGCCATCGGGGTTCCGCACGGACGCGGCCCCGATCTTCCTGCTCGGCTCGACCCGCGAGGAGCTCGACGGATCCGAGTGGGCGCACGTCGTCCACGGCCACCTCGGCGGGCGGCCGCCGGCCGTCGACCTGGCCCACGAGCAACGTCTCGGTTCCGTGCTGGTCCGCGCCGCGGGGGAGGAACTGCTCGACGCGGCCCACGACCTCTCCGAGGGAGGCCTCGCCCAGGCGCTGGCCGAGTCGGTGCTGAGGTTCGGCGTCGGGGCACGGGTGTCGTGGGGATCGCACGACGTGGATACGTTCACCGCGCTCTTCTCCGAGTCGGCCGGGCGGGTGGTCGTGTCGGTGACGCCCGGCTCGGAACGGGCGTTCCTGAACCTCGTCGGTGACTCGGTGCCGGTCCTGCGGCTGGGCGAGGTCGACGCCAGCGTCGACGGGCTCCGGATCGAGGGACAGTTCGACATCGACCTCGAGACGCTGCGCCGGGCCCACGAGGAGCGCCTGCCCTCCGTCTTCGGCCGCTGACCCGCCACGGCTTTCGCGCAACGGAACGCAACAGCGCGACGCCGTCAACGCAGGCGCCAACCGCGCAGGCTCGGTGGGGGCGGCGACGAGGTGGCGTCCGCGGCGGTGAAGGGTCGGGCGCCCGCCGTCAGGCGGACCAGCTCGGCGCCGGAGCGCACCCCGGTCGGGAACGGCGCCCGGGCCACGGCCCTGCGGATCGCGCCGACGTCCAACGAGCCTCGTCCGACCACGGCCACGACGTTGCCGAAGCGCTTTGCCTTGAGCACCTCGTGGGTCGCGACGAGGGCGGTCGCGGGGAAGAGCCCGGTGGCGCCGACCGAAGCGAGCACCCTTGCCACATAACGCAGTCCCGGCTCGTCCGCCAGGTTGACCAGGGCGACGCCGTCCGGTCGCAACACCCTCGCGACGTCGATCAGGTATGCCGTGGTGGTGAGCTCCGCCGGAACCTGCCCCCCGGCATACGCGTCGAGGACGACGACGTCGGCGCTCGCGTGGGCAAGCTGAGCCATCCCCTGAAGGCCGTCGACCGGCCGCACCCGGATCCGGTGCTGGCGGGGGAGGGGCAGCTCGCGCCGGACGAGCTCGGTCAGGGCGGCATCCGGCTCGAGGACGATCTGGGGCGAGCCGGGTCGCACGTGGTTGACGTAGCGGGCCAACGTCAGTCCCGCTCCGCCGACGTGGGTCACCGCGAGCGGGCCGGACGGCAGGGTGTCGAGGACGAGGCCGAGGTGCTGGACGTACTCGAACGCCAGCAGCCCCGGGTCGTCGAGGTGCACGTGCGACTGGGGGGACCCGTCGAGGATCACTGTCACCCCACCGCGGTCGTCGCGGACGAGCTCGAAGCGCGCGGCGCCGGGTGCAGCCACATCCCGCCGTCCGCCTGCCACGCTTCCACCCTAGACACCACCCCTCTAGCTAGGCTCGGGCGATGCGATTCGGCATCACCATCCTCCCGGAGCACACCTGGTCCGAAGCGGCCCCGAGGTGGCGCGCGGCGGAGGAGCTCGGCTTCGACCACGCCTGGACCTACGACCACCTCGTGTGGGGCCGCCTGCCGGACTCGCCGTGGTTCGGGACGACGCCGACGCTGACTGCCGCGGCGCTCGTGACGAGAAGGATCCGGCTCGGCACCTTCGTCACCTCGCCGAACTACCGCCACCCGGTGACGTTCACGCGTGACCTGCTCGCCCTCGACGACATCTCCGGGGGCCGGTTCACCCTCGGGCTGGGCACCGGTGGTGACCTCGACTCCAGGCTCCTCGGCGGGCCGGAGCTCAGCATCAAGGAGCGGGTCGCGCGGTTCCACGAGTTCGTTGAGCTGCTCGACGTGCTCCTCACCCGCGACCACGTCGACTTCACCGGTGACTGGTTCGAGGCGGTGGACGCCCGCACACTGCCCGGCCCGCTCCAGCGGCCGCGGATCCCGTTCGTCGTCGCGGCCAACGGCCCCCGGTCGCTCCGCCTCGCTGCCCGGCTCGGCCAGGGCTGGGTGACCTACGGCAGCAAGCGCGACACCGAGGAGCAGTGGTGGGAGACCCT
>JBPCOG010000321.1:0-4415 GCA_051000455.1 Lapillicoccus sp.
GGGACGCGTTCATCCTCCGGCTGCTCGCGACCGAGAAGGGCGTCCGCGGGCTGCTCATCGTCGCGCTGGCCTTCGGGGTGTGGAGGTTCGAGGGGTCCCGGACCGCGCTGCTGCAGGTGTTCAACGCCTACCTCCCGCTGCTGACGCCGGTCGCGGACCGCCTCGGCATCGACCTCGCGGAGACGGGACCGGTCCACCTCATCGAGAGCGCGTTCGCGGCGAACCACTCGACGCTGCTGCTCGTCGCGGCCGGCGTCGGCGGCTACGGGCTGCTCAACCTCACGGAGGCGACGGGGCTGTGGCTGCTGCGGCGCTGGGGGGAGTACGTCGCCGCGGTCGGGACCACCGTGTTCGTCCCGCTCGAGGTGTACGAGCTCGTCGAGAAGGTCACGACGCTGCGCGTGCTGGCGCTGGTGGTCAACCTCTTCGCCATCGCCTACCTCGTCTGGACCAAGCGGCTGTTCGGGGTCCGGGGCGGCCGGGCGGCCTTCGAGGCCGAGCGCCACAGCGAGTCGCTGCTCGAGGTGGAGCAGGCCGCCGTCAGCTGAGCTTGCGCTGGAACTCGGGGTACAGCTCGAGGACCTCGAAGCCGAGCCGCTCGTTGATGGCCAGCATCCACTGGTTGCTGGCCGCGTTCCCGGTCTGGACGTCGACGCGCCCCGGGTGCTCGGACTGCAGCCGCCGCAGGTTCTCCACCTTCACGGCCAGGCCGAGGCGGTGGCCGCGGTGCTCCCGGTGCACCATCGTGCCCCACTGCCACGCGTGGGTCTCGGACCCGGAGGGCAGGATGAGGTCCGTGTAGGCGACGACGTCCCCTGAGTCCATGTGCACCCCGACCGTCGTGAGTCGGGTCCGTCCCTGGCGGCGCTCGAGGTCGAGGTAGTCGCGGTAGCGCTCGGGCGTCAGCGACTCCTCCTCGAACTCGATCTCACCGGTGGGGGCGTCGACGCCGAGCTGGTTCATCACCGCGCACAGGGACCCCTGCAGCTCCTTGGGCACGCCGTCGAGGTGCGTCTCCAGGCGGTAGCGACCGGCATACCGCGCCCTCGCCTCGTCGGCGAGCCCGGCGAGGAAGCCCTCGTCAAGCGGCAGCCGCAGCCGGCGCGCGACCTCGAGGTTGCCGAGGGTGAAGCCGTTCTTCTCGAGGAAGCGGCGGTACGGGTGGTCCTCGAGGCGCTCCATGGGGTATGCCGCGCCGGCCACGATGGTGGTCCGGGCCTGCTGGCGGGCACGGGCGACGAGGTGGTCCATCAGTGCCGTGCCGATCCCCTGGCGACGGCGACGTGGCTCGACGTTGACGTCGACCCACGTCATCGCGGTGTTGTCGGTCACCGGCAGCCACATCAGGGCGACACCGGCCATCTCCTCGCCGCGCCAGGCCCCCCAGAGCTCGTGCCGCTCGGCGGGGTCCTCGTGGCGCCACTCGGCGACGTGCTCCGGCAGCGAGGACAGGGCCCAGTGGGGGCGCTCGAACGAGGACGCGGCGTTGACGACCTCGTGGGCCCGTGCGCACTGGGCGTCGTCATGCACGTCGACCGGCCGGATCTGCATGACGACGACGGTAGGGGCCGGCGCCCTCCCGCGCCAACGGTTTACGGCGTCAGCGAGCAGGTCCGCGGGAGCGTCCGGGTCAGCCGGGCGGGTTGGAACCGGCCGGGTCAGCCGGGCGCCGGCGCACGCCGTGTCAGCCGGCCAGGACGCGCAGGACCGCCACGCCGTGGGCGCCGAGCCGCAGACCGCCCCCTGACGGCCGGGGGGTCGCGGCCTCCCAGGACAGCAGCACGTCCGACCCGGCGGCGGGGACCGCCACCGGCACCATCTGAGGGGTGTCAGCAAGGTTGGCCACGACCCGCAGCCGTCCGTGGCGCATGACCACCCAGCCGCTGCCCTCGTCCGCCTCCACGGCGACGGCGTCGAGCCGGCCGTCGGTCAGCCCCGGCTCGCTGCGGCGCAGGGCGACGAGGGAGCGGTACCACGCGAGCATCCGGGCGTGCTCGCCCCGGTGGGCCTCGCCCCAGTCGAGGACGCTGCGCTCCCGGGTCCGCGGGTCCTGGGGGTCGGGCACGTCGAGCCGGTCCCAGCCGTGCGACGCGAACTCGCCGCGCCGGCCCTCCCGGACCGCCTCGGCCAGCTCGGGCTCGTCGAAGTCGGTGAAGAACTGCCAGGGCGTCGACGCCGCCCACTCCTCCCCCATGAAGACCATCGGCGTGAACGCCGACAGCAGGTAGAGCGCCGCGCCGGCGGCCTGCCGGCCCGGCGGGACCGACGCGCTGATGCGGTCGCCGGTCGCCCGGTTGCCCACCTGGTCGTGGGTCTGCAGGTAGGCCAGGAACGCGCGCGCATCGTGCACCGACGGGTCGACCGGTGCCCCCCAGGTGCGCCCGCGGAAGCTCGACCAGCGCCCGTCGTGGAGGAACACCTCGGTCAGCGTCTTCGCGAGGACCCCGTGCCCGGCGAAGTCGGCGTAGTACCCGTGCGACTCGCCCGTCAGGACGGCGTGCAGCGCGTGGTGGATGTCGTCGGCCCACTGGCCGCTCATCCCCAGGCCACCCTCGAACGTCGGGGTGACCATGAGCGGGTCGTTGAGGTCGCTCTCGGCGATGAGGTCGAGCGGACGGCCGAGCTGCGCTGCGAGAGAGCGGGTCTCGTCTGACAGCTGGGCCAGGACGTGGCGCTCGGAGTCGTCCCGCAGCTCGTGGACGGCGTCGAGGCGCAGCGCGTCGACGTGGAAGTCGCGGAACCACCGCAGGGCGTTGTCGATCACCCACCGGCGCACCTGCTCGCTGCCCTCACCCGCGAGGTTGACCGCCGGCCCCCACGGGGTCACCTGCGCGTCGGTGAAGTACGGCCCGAACCGCGCGAGGTAGTTGCCGCTCGGTCCGAGGTGGTTGTAGACGACGTCGAGGCAGACCCCGAGCCCCCGCTGGTGGCAGGCGTCGACGAGGCGCTGCATCGCCGCGGGACCGCCGTAGGGGTCGTGCACGGCATACGGGTGCACCCCGTCGTAGCCCCATCCCCACCGGCCGGGGAAGGCCGCGACCGGCATCACCTCGACGACGTCGACGCCGAGGTCGACGAGGTGGTCCAGCCGCCCCACTGCGGCGTCGAGGGTCCCCTCCGGGGTGAACGTGCCGATGTGCAGCTCGTAGAGGACCCCGCCGAGGGCACCGCGACCCCCGCGGGGCCCGCGCCAGGCGCCGTCGCGCCAGGGATGGGCGCCGGCGTCGAAGGTCCGGCTCGGGCCGTGCACGCCGTGCGGCTGCCAGGCGCTGCGGGGGTCCGGGGTCGGCTCGCCGCCGTCGACGCGAAAGGCATAGTCCAGCGGGTATGCCGGGTCCGGCCCCGGCCGGTGGGACCACCACCCCCCGGAGGCCGGCTCCATCGGCACCGTCGCCGTCCCGGACGGCGTCGTGATCTCGAGGTCGACCCGCCGTGCGGCAGGGGCCCACACGTCGACCGACGCCGGGTGGCCGCTCACGTCGCCTGCACCAGCAGCGCCACCGGCATCGTGCTGAGCAGCTCCCCGAGGGGCGCACCGTCGTCGGCAGCGTCGACGAACCGGCCGGTGAGGACGTCGCGCCACCGGCCCTGCGGCACCGCCACGCGGTGGCCGGGCCACCCCCCGTCGCGACCCAGGGAGGCGGCGAGCCGGGTGAGCACCGCGACCGCCTGCACCCCATCGGCACCGCGGCCGACGGCGAAAGCGTGCCTGCTCGTCGCCGGGACAGGCGCCCAGGTGGAGGCCGCACCGAACCAGTCGGGCCGGTCGCGGCGCAGCCGCAGCGCCCGTGAGGTGACGAGGAGCTTCTCGTCGCTGAGGTCCTGCGGGGGGCCGCCGCCGTCGAGGCGGGCCAGCCGCGACCTGCGCTCGGCGAAGTCGACCGCCCTGCGGTTGTCGGGGTCGACGAGGGAGAGGTCGACGAGCTCGGTGCCCTGGTACACGTCCGGCACCCCGGGCATGACCAGCTGCAGGAGCTTCTGGCCGAGGACGTTGGCCCGGGCCGGCCCGTCGGTCGCGTCGGCCCATCCGGTGAGCTCTCCGAGGACGCGGTCGTTACCGAGCACGCCGTCGACGAAGGCGCGGACGGCGCACTCGTAGTCCTCGTCCGGCGCCGCCCAGGTAGTGCGCCGCTTCGCCTCGCGGACCGCCTTGAGGGCGTAGGCACCGAGCCGCTCGGCGTCGATCGGCCACGACCCGGCGAGCGTCTGCCAGAGCAGGTACTCCGTCCCGGGGTCGAGGGCGGGGCGGCGGTGGGGCCGGGTCAGCTCCCGGACGCCGGCCAGCCACGCGGCCCACTCCTGCGGCATCTCGGACAGCACCGCCAGCCGCGCGCGCACGTCTTCGGAGCGCTTCGTGTCGTGGGTGGACAAGGTGGTCATCGTGGCCGGCCACCGGGCCTGCACCTGCGCAGCGA
>JBPCOG010000090.1:0-1148 GCA_051000455.1 Lapillicoccus sp.
CCGCGCCCGGTCTTGCGGCCGAGGTAGCCCGCGGTCACCAGGTGCTCGAGCAGCGGTGCCGGTGCGTAACCGCGTTCCCGGAACTCGAGGTAGAGCTCGCGCTGGATGGCGAGCGACACGTCGAGCCCGACGACGTCCAGCAGCTCGAACGGGCCCATGGGATAGCCGCAGCCCGTCTTCATCGCCGTGTCGATGTCATCGACGGTCGCGTAGTTGGCCTCGAGCATGCGGACCGCGTCGTTGAGGTAGGGGAAGAGCAGCGCGTTGACGATGAACCCCGAGCGGTCCCCACAGGACACGGGGTGCCTGCCGAGGCCGGCGCACAGGTCGCGGACGGTCGCGACGACGTCGTCCGCCGTTGACACCGTCTGGACCACCTCGACGAGCGTCATGACTGGAGCCGGGTTGAAGAAGTGCATGCCGACGACGTCCGCGGGGCGCGACGTGACGACCGCGGTCTCGATGACCGGCAGTGACGAGGTCGTCGTGGCGAGGATCGCCCCCGGCCGGCAGACCTTGTCCAGCGCACGGAACAGCTCCTGCTTCGCGGCGAGCTCCTCGACGATGGCCTCCACGACGATGTCGACGTCGCCGAGGTCCTCCAGTGCCGTCGTACCGCTGATGCGCGCCACCGTCGCGTCCGCCTCCGTGGCGGCCAGCCTCCCCCGCTCGACCCCCCGGGCGAGGCTGCGCCGGACCGTCGCCGTGACGGCGGCGACCCTCTCCGGGGAGCGGGCGACGAGAGTCACGGCATACCCCGCCCTGGCGAACACCTCGACGATCCCGGTGGCCATCGTCCCCGAGCCGACGACACCGACCGTCCGGATCGTGCGCACCGTGGCGCCCGGCTCGACCGGCCCCCGGGGCGTCAGCGCGTCGGCGACGACCTCGGACGAGCCCGGCTCGGCGTAGGTGTAGAAGCCGCGCCCGGACTTGCGGCCCTTGAGCCCTGCGCTGACCATCTGCCTGATGACCGGGGTCGGCGCGTGCAGCCGGTCGCGCCCCTGCTTGTACATCGTGTCGAGGATCTCGTACGCCGTGTCGAGGCCGATGAGGTCCATCAGCGCGAGCGGTCCCATCGGCAGGCCGCAGCCCAATCGCATTGCCGCATCGATGTCCTCGCGGCTGGCGTACCTCGTCTCGTACAT
>JBPCOG010000131.1:0-1168 GCA_051000455.1 Lapillicoccus sp.
TGGAGGGTCTGCTGCTCGCGGTCAACGGCAAGATCAACGGCTGGCAGAGTCTGCGCGAGGTGGCCGAGGGCGATGGCCGACTCGAGGGGTCCGCGCTCCAGACCCTCCTGCGCCGGGCGGACGAGCAACAGGCACGCCTCCTCGAGATCCACCGGCGCTCCGCGCGGTCGACGTTTCGGTGACCTGCGGCCTCGCTGGCGGTTCCGCCCTGAGGCGGGCGCGGAGCGAGGGTGCGGGTCAGTCGCCCGCCTGCGGTGAGGTACCCGACGACGGTTCCCGAGGGGCGCGGCCGGTGCGGTGGGCGCCGGGTCCGCCGGTCGCCGGTGTGAGCAGCGCCATCATCTCGGGGAGGCCGAAGAACGTCGCGATGGCGAGCGCGGAACGGGCACCCAGGGCAGGGTCCGCGCCCGCCTCCAGCAGGGCGTTGACGCTCGGGACGGACTGCCGGAACACGGCCGCTGCGAGCGCCGTCTGGCCGCGGTCGTTGACCCGGGAGTGGTCGGCGCCCCGGGCAAGCAGTGCTGCGACGGTCCGCGGGTGGTTGTGGTACGCGGCGAGGATGAGCAGGGTGTCTCCCGCGCTGTTGGTGAGGTTGACCGGCAGGCCGGCATCCACTTGGCCGACCAGCTCGTCCACGGCACCGTCGCGGGCCAGGTCGAAGGCGCCCTGCAGGAAGGCGAGCTCCTCCGGCGACAGGTCGTCCACACGCGAGACCCTAGGCGCACCATGGACCCACCCCCCACGGAGCCCCTGGACTGACCCTAGTCTTGACTCGTTCCAGATCTTCTGATGGAGTGGGGAGCGTGACGGAACCCGTGGCGCAGCGACTGCGAACGGCAGGGCTGCGGGTGACCGGCCCCCGGAAGGCGGTGCTCGGTGTCCTCGACTCCGACCAGACGCGCCGGCAGCACCTGACAGTGGCCCACATCACGCGGCAGGCCCGGGACGGGCTCGGGTCGCTGTCCACCCAGGCGGTCTATGACTGCCTCGAGGCGCTCGTGGGAGCGGGTCTGGCCCGCCGGATCGAGCCGGCCGGGCACCCGGCGCGCTACGAGGGCCGGGTGGGAGACAACCACCACCACCTGGTATGCCGTGGCTGCGGCCAGACGTCGGACGTGGACTGCGTCGTCGGCCCTGCACCGTGCCTGAGCATCGCGCCGACCGACGG
>JBPCOG010000060.1:0-8777 GCA_051000455.1 Lapillicoccus sp.
GTCGGTCCCCTCTTGATCCAGCCGGCGACGTACTCGCCGGGCGCCACGGCTCCGTCCCTGAGCACCCGCCCGCCGGTGTGCGCAACCGTGCCGGAATGCTCGTCGACCGGCAGGCCGGGCAACGGGCGGCCCAGGTAGCCGACGGAGCGGACGACGAGGTCCGCCCGCAACGTGCTCAGCTCGCCCGTGCCAACCCCCCGCCCGTCACCGTCGAGCAGCGTGCGTTCGAGCTCCAGCCCGCTCACCCAGTCCTCACCGAGCAGCCGCACCGGACGGCGGTGGAAGCGTAGCGTCAGGCGGATCTTGTCGGGCACCGGCTCGTGCTCGGCCCACCCGCGCAGCACCGCCAGGTTGCGGGCGACGAGCCGGTCGGCGCCGACGCGTGCCTCGCTCGCGGCGTCGAGCTCGAGGTCGGACGGGTCCACGAGCACCGTCACCCCCGGCATCCGGCCCAGCTCGCGAAGCTCCTGCGTGGTGAAGGTCGCCTGCGCCGGGCCACGGCGGCCGAGGACGGTCACCTCCTCGACGGGGGAGGCTGCGAGCGCGTCGACGACGTGCTGCGGCATCTCCGTGCTCTCGAGCTCCGAGCGGCCCCGCGCCAGGACCCGGGCGACGTCGAGGGCGACGTTACCGACGCCGACGACGACCACCGACCTCGCCCGCGCCACTGCCTCCTCCACCACGGCGCGGTCGGCGTCGGGGTGCCCGCAGTACCACCCGACGAGCTCGGTGGCCGCGAGGCTGCCGCGCAGCAGCTCGCCGTCCACCTGCAGCTTCCGGTCGCCGGAGGCACCATAGGTGTAGATGACCGCGTCGACGTGCTGGCGCAGCTCCTCCAGGGACAGGTCCACGCCGACGTCCACGTTGCCGATGAACCGCACCCCGGGGTGTTCCAGCGTCCGGTGCAGGGTGTCGCGCAGGGCCCGCAGCTTCGGGTGGTCCGGCGCGATGCCGTACCGCACGAGCCCGAACGGGGTGGGCAGCCGATCGACGAGGTCGACCGTCACCGGGACCTGGTCCTGGCCGGTCAGGGCCTCGGCCGCGTAGAGTCCCGCGGGTCCGGCCCCGATGACCGCCACCCGCAGCGGCGCGGCTGCGGCGCGGGGGGCAGAGTCGGTGCCGGCCATGTCGTCGATCATGACCGCCGGGACGGGCCCGCGCCACAAGACCGCCCCCCGCCGCCCGCCCGACGTCAGCTGCCCCGCGCGGCCTGCGCCTCGTCGACCGCGCGCTTGTCCGCTGCGCCCAGCTTGCGGGTGTCTCGTGGCTCGGCGAACGGCTCCACGTCCTCGGGCATCCCCTCGTCGATGGCTCGGGCATGGTCGAGCTCGGCGTTGATCTCGGCCCCGAGCAGAATCGCGATGTTCGTCAACCACAGCCAGACGAGGAAGATGACAACGCCGGCCAGCGAACCGTAGGTCTTGTTGTACGAGGAGAAGTTGCTGACGTAGATGGCGAAGAGCCCGGAGATCGCCACCCAGATGAGCACCGCGACGACCCCGCCCGGACTGACCCACTTGATGCCGGCCTGCCTGGCGTTGGGACTGGCCCAGAACAGGGTGGCGAGCATGACCGAGACGAGGACGAGCAGCACCGGCCACTTGAGGATGCCCCAGACGAGAACCGTGGTGTCGCCGGCCCCGACGACGTCACCGATCTGCTGTGCCACCGGCCCGCTCACGACGACGATGACAGCGCCGACCACCATCACGACGACCGTGAGGATGGTCAGGCCCAGCCGGATGGGCAGCGTCTTCCAGAGCGGGCGGCCCTCCCCCATGTCGTAGATGACGTTGGACGCGCGCATGAAGGCGGCGACGTAGCCCGAGGCCGACCACAGGGCGACGAGGATGCCCAGCACCGCCCCGATCCCGGCTCCGCCCTTGTTGGACTGTGCCTGCGCGATGAGGGTCTGGACGAACTGCGCGCTGGATCCCGGGGCGATCGCCTGCACCTGGGTCACCACCTGGTCCGTGGTGTCCCTGCCGACGAGCCCCAGGATGGCGACGAGGACGATGAGCATGGGCACGATCGACAGCACGCCGTAGTAGGTCAGCGCGGCCGCGAGGTCGGTCAGGTGGTCCCTCTTGAACTGCGCCCGGGCGCGCTTGACCGCCGCGACCAGCGACGGCTTCGGCAGGTCGGTCGGGCTCTCCGCTCCTTCGTGGCCGGCCGGTCCGCCCGACGTGGCCCCGGCTCGCGCTGTGCCTTCGTCGTCGTGGGCGTTGGTCATCTCGGCTGCCTTCCGGACGGGATGCACGGGACCCGTGGGCCCGCCTGTCCGTCGAGCGTACGAGTCGTCGTCGTGGATCGCGCGGTGGCCCCCCGGCGACGGTCCGCCCGGCTCAGCGGATGGCGGCAGCGACCTCCGGGATTCGCTCGCGGTACCCGCTGACGAGGGCACGGGCCACCGGCACCGAGTCGACGAGCGGGTGTAGGGCGAACGCCTTGACCGCGGTGGCCGCCGACCCGGTTCGGGCCGCGTCGATGGTCAGCCGCTCGACGGCCTTCACCTGCTGCATCAGCCCGAGCTGGTGCAGCTCCGGAGCGCTCACCGGCCCCGGCACCGGCCCGGCAGCGGAGACGGTGCACGGTACCTCGACGACCGCGCCCGGCGGCAGTCCCGGGACCGTGGACCCGTTGCGGACGTTGAGGATCATCGAGGCGGGCTCGTCGTGCGCGAGCGCGTGCATGAGGGCGAGCGCCACTCCCTCGTACCCACCGACGTCCGCGACCACCGGGTTCGCGCCCCCCGGCCGGCTCGCGGCGGGCGGCGCGCCCTCGTGCTCCGCCGCCATGTAGGTCTCCTCGCGCTCGCGCCGGGAGCGCGCCCACAGCTCCCCCGCCCGGTCGGGGGCGGCGCCGACCTGCTCGTAGAACCGGGCCTGCTGGGTCAGGAGGAACTCCCCCCTCGTCCGGCCACCGGCGCTGATCGCCGCGACGGCCTGGCGGTGGAAGTAGTAGTAGTAGAGGTACTCGTTGGGCAGCGCCCCCAGCGAGCGCACCCAGTCCGGGCCGAACAGCCGGCCCTCCACGGTCGCGCCGAGCAGCGCGTCGTCGCCGATCAGCCTGGGGAGGACGTCGGCCCCGTCGTGGTGCAGGCCGCGGAGCCAGCCGAGGTGGTTGAGCCCGACGTAGTCCAGCGTCACCGGCGCGTCACCGAGCCCGAGCAGCGTGGCCACCCGCTTCGCCATGTTGATGGGCGTGTCGCAGATGCCGACCGCCCGGTCGCCGAGCACCGACTGCATCGCCTCGGTGACCATCCCGGCGGGGTTGGTGAAGTTGATCAACCACGCCTGCGGGCACCGCAGCCTCACCCGCTCCGCGATGTCGACGGCGACGGGGACCGTCCGCAGCCCGTAGGCGAGCCCGCCGGCCCCCGTCGTCTCCTGGCCGAGCAACCCGAGGTCGAGGGCGACCCGCTCGTCGGCCACCCGCCCCGCCAGACCGCCCACCCGGATCGCGGAGAAGACGAAGTCGGCGCCCTCAAGCGCCCGGTCGAGATCCGTCGTCACGGCGACGGAGGGGGCGTGCGGGTGGCCGACCGCGGCCTGCGCAAGCACCTGGCCGATCGCGGCGAGCCGGCGCGGGTCGATGTCGTGCAGCACCACCTCGGTGACGCCCCGCGCTGGGTCGCGCACCAGCGCACCGTGGACCAGGGGGGTGCGAAAGCCCCCCCCGCCGAGGATGGCCAGCTTCATCCGGGCACCTCTCGCTCCGTCCGTCCGCGGCCGTCAGAGGGCGAGGTGGGTCCGGACGGAGTCGGCGAGCCGCTCCGCCACCGCCTTGGCCTGCCGTTCGTCGGGAGCCTCGACCATCACCCGCACCAGCGACTCGGTGCCGGACTTGCGCAGCAGGACCCGTCCCCTGCCGGACAGCTCCCGGCTCGCGGCCTCGACCTCCGCCCGGACCTCGGGGTGGGAGTCGGCCTGCGACTTGTCGACGCCCTTGACGTTGATGAGGACCTGTGGCAGCCGGGTCATGACGCCCGCCAGCTCCGCAAGGCTGCGCCGGGTCTCGGCGACCCGTGAGGCGAGCAGGAGCCCGGTGAGGATCCCGTCGCCGGTCGTCCCGTGCTCGAGGAGGATGACGTGGCCGGACTGCTCTCCGCCGAGCGAGTAGCCGCCCCGCTTCATCTCCTCGAGGACGTACCGGTCGCCCACCCCGGTCAGGCGCACGGTCACGCCCTCGCGTTCCATCGCCTGCAGCATCCCGAGGTTGCTCATCACCGTGGTGACGAGGGTGTCCCCGGCGAGCCGTCCGCGGGCGCGCAGCGACAGCGCGAGGACCGACATGATCTGGTCGCCGTCGACGACCTCCCCCCGGGCGTCCACCGCGAGGCACCGATCCGCGTCCCCGTCGTGGGCGACGCCGAGGTCGGCGCCGACGGCAAGAACGGCCTCCTGCAGGTGCTCAAGGTGCGTCGAGCCGTAGCCGTCGTTGATGTTGAGCCCGTCGGGCGCCGCACCGATCACCGTGACCGCGGCGCCAGCCCGGCGGAAGGCGTCCGGCGAGACCTCCGAGGCGGCGCCGTGGGCGGCGTCGACGACGACGGAGAGGCCGTCGAGCCGCTGCGGGAGCACCGAGAGCAGGTGGGCGACGTACCGGTCGTGCCCGTTCGCCAGCCGCCGGACCCGACCGACGCCGGCTCCGGTCGGGCGCTGCCCCTGCTGGCCAACCGCTTGCTCGATCGCGTCCTCGACCTCGTCGGGAAGCTTGTGGCCCCCCCGGGCGAAGAACTTGATCCCGTTGTCCGGCATGGCGTTGTGCGACGCCGAGAGCATGACGCCGAGGTCGGCGCCGGTGTCGGCGGTGAGGAAGGCGATGGCCGGCGTGGGCAGGACCCCGGCGTCGAGGACGTCGACTCCAGCCGACGCGAGTCCCGCGACGACCGCTGCGGACAGGAACTCCCCCGAGGCACGCCCGTCCGAGCCGAGCACCGCTCGGGGCCGGTGCCCCTCGAACTCACCGGAGTCGCCGAGCACATGCGCCGCGGCCACCGAGAGCTCGAGCGCAAGCTCCGCGGTGATGTCCACGTTCGCCACGCCACGCACCCCATCGGTGCCGAAGATCCGACCCACGTCACGCCGCCTCTCCGTGCCAGACCGGGCGCGACCACGAGCGGCCCGTGCCCGGCATACCTCGGTGCAACCTACTCCTGCGACCGCGGGTCAGCGCTTGCTGTACTGCGGTGCCTTGCGGGCCTTCTTCAGCCCGGCCTTCTTGCGCTCCGGGACCCGCGAGTCGCGGGTGAGGAAGCCGGCCTTCTTGAGGATGGCGCGGTTGAGCTCCTCATCGACGCCGTTGAGCGCCCGTGCCACGCCGAGCCGCACCGCGCCGGCCTGCCCCGATGGGCCGCCGCCGTGCACCCGGGCGAGCACGTCGTAGGCGCCGTCGAGCTCGAGCACCTTGAACGGCTCGTTGACGAGCTGCTGGTGGACCTTGTTGGGGAAGTACGAGTCGAGCGAGCGGCCGTTGACCGTCCACTCACCGGTACCCGGGACGATGCGCACCCGGGCGATCGCCTGCTTCCGGCGCCCGGTCGCGGCGCCAGGGGCGGACGCGGTCGGCTTGCGGGGCGCCTCCCCGGACACCGGCGAGGCGGACTCCGAGGTGTACTCGGTCAGCTCCGGCTCGTCGGTGACGGTGATGTTCTGGTTGTCAGCCACAGTTCTTCCTCAACAGCTCTCTGCGCAGGCCGCGGGGCGGGCTTACTGCGCCACCTGGGTGATCTCGAAGGGCACGGGCTTCTGGGCCTCGTGGGGGTGGTTGCCGCCGGCATACACCTTGAGCTTGGTCAGCTGCTGGCGGGCGAGCGAGTTGTGCGGGAGCATGCCGCGCACGGCCTTCTCGACGGCCCTGGTGGGGTTCTTCGCGAGCAGCTCGGTGTAGCTCGTCGCCTTGAGGCCGCCCGGGAAGCCGGAGTGACGGTAGGCCTTCTTCTGCTCGAGCTTCGCGCCGGTCAGGGCGACCTTCTCCGCGTTGATGATGACGACGAAGTCGCCGGTGTCGACATGCGGCGCGAACGTCGGCTTGTGCTTGCCGCGCAGCAGGATGGCGGTCTGGCTGGCCAGCCGGCCGAGCACGACGTCGGTCGCGTCGATGACGTGCCACGCGCGAGTGACCTCGCCGGGCTTGGGGGTGTACGTGCGCACAGTGGTCAGCTTTCGTTCTCCGGTGGTGACGAGACCGCCTTGGTATGCCGGACGGCGCCGGCGCCATGTCTGTCCGGGCGGTGCCCGGGCGGGGGATCCCGCCCGGCACGTCGACTCCCAAGGATACGGGCCGCCGCCCGGCGGGGCCAAATCGCCTCGGGCGGCCCGCTGACAACCGCCTGACCTGCGCAGATGCGGGTAGGTCCGGTGGCCGCAGGGACGTTGAACAGAAGAAGTGTGCACGGGTAGTGTGCATGGATGCCGTCCCTCCCTCCTCCTGCCGTTCCCGCCGGCGACGCGGCAGCGGTGCGGATGCTGGCCCACCCGCTGCGCGCGCGGCTGCTGGCCCGGCTGCGGGAAGACGGCCCGGCGACGGCGACCCGTCTGGCCGCGGCGCTGGGGACCAACTCGGGGGCGACCAGCTACCACCTGCGCCGGCTCGAGGGGGTCCAGCTGGTCACCGACTCCGGTGCCGGCAGGGGCCGGGAGCGGGTGTGGCGGGCGCAGGCTCGCCGCTCGTGGACGGCCGGCGACCTCGAGGACGACGAGGACTCGCAGGCGGCGCTGGCGTGGCTCGAGCGCGACTACTTGCGTCACTTCGCCGACCGGGCCGAGCGCTGGCTCGACGTGGCTCCCACGTGGCCGGTCGGTTGGGTCGAGCTCCTCGGGTTGCGCGACGGGCTGGCACTGGTCGGCAGGGAGCAGCTGGGCGCGATGCGGGCGGAGATCGACGAGGTCGTCCAGCGGTACCGGCGCGTCGGGCAGGGCAACCCGCAGGCGAGACGGGTGGCCGTCTACACGTACTGCTACCCGCTGGACCTGACGAGCGGACCCGGAGGACCGGAACCGCCACGGGCGGCCCGACGTCCCACCCCATGACCGCGCCCGCTCGGCTAGAGTCGGCATCGACCTGTTGTCAGGGTCTTCGTGAAGGGGGCACGAATGAGCAACCCGATGGACGAGATCGGTCGGTTCCGGGACGACATCGACCGGATGAGCCAGAGGTTCGAGCAGGCCCACGCCGCGCTGGGGCCGGTGACCGGGGAGGACGGCACCCGGAGCGTCCGCGTCACGCTGGACGCTGCTGGGCTCGTCAGCGACGTGCGGGTCGGCCGCGGCTGGGCCGACCACCTCACGGCGGACACCCTCGGCACGGCCGTCAGCGAGGCGATCGCCGGTGCCCTCGGCAGCCGGACCCAGCAGTGGGCCACCGAGTTCGCCGAGCAGGAGCGGGAGCCGTCCGAACCGGTCCTTCGGCCGGCACCCACACCGGGCGACAGCCTCGCCGGCCAGCTGACCGAGGTCGCCCGGCAGGACGCCGCCGGCCCGAGCGGAGGGACGCTGGACGCCGTCCTCGAGATACTGACGACCCTCAACGAGAGCATCGACGAAGTCTCGGCGCAGGTGCGCGAGCAGCTGGCCACCAGCGTCGCCGGCCGGAGCTCGCTGGGCCACGTCCGGGCCACCGTGACCGGAGCGGGCGACGTGACCGACCTGGACTACGAGGCCGGCTGGGCCGGGCGAGCGCACCCGACGAACATCGGGCGCGAGACCACCGAGGCACTACGGGACGCCTACCGGCAGATCGCGACGACCAGCACCCGGAGCATCATCGACGCCAGCCCGCTGGGCCGGCTGCGCGAGCTGACCGACGACCCGGTGGCGCTGGCGCGGCGGCTGCGCCTGCGGGACTGACGGGAACCGCACCGTCCAGACCAGTCCACACCAGAGGTACACAACCAGGGGAGAGACAGCATGAGCTTCAAGGTAGCGATGCAGGCACTCAGTGCGGATGCGGCGGTCTGGGATGGGTCCGCTGACGTGCTCGGCAGCGCAAGCTCAGCGGCCAGCGGCCTGACCCTCAGCGACGTCGACCTGTCCTGGGCGGGCCAGGACACAGGTCTTGTCGACACCTACAGCCAGCTGCGTGACAAGGTCACCCGCCTGCTGGGCGAGGGCAGTGAGGAGACGCACAAGCTGTCGGCAACCCTGCTCGAGGTGAGAAGGACCTACCTGTCCGCGGACGAGAGTGCCAAGGCCGGCTACCACGGCATCTGGGACTACAAGCCGTGACGGCCCGAGCCCTTCAGCAACGACATCCCGGTACCGGCCCAGCGCGCAGACGACAAGGAGAGCAGCCCCGATGAGTGACCCACTGATCGAGAAGATCAGCGAGACCCTCGACAACATCCAGCGCAAGGTCGACGACCTGCAGAACGCCCTCAACGACACCCTGGGCAGGATCCCCGGGTTGCTCGGCTGGGTCGCTGACAAGATCCTCGACGCCTGGAACTGGTTCGTCGGCAAGCTGCAGGAGTTCTGGGACTGGATCAGCAACTTCCTCCAGCACATGGGGGACCCCGACAGGCTGACGAGCACGGCGGACGCGTGGAGCCAGAGCGTGGGTGGTCCGGTCAGCGCGCGGGTCGGCACCGCCGTCGTGGGCTCCCTGATGGTCGACGACAACTGGACCGGCACCGCCGCGGAGCAGTACCGCCAGCAGGTCCCGTTGCAGAAGACCGCGCTGCAGAGCGTCAAGTTCGCCTTCACCGACGGGATCAGCGGGGCACTGAAGGACGTCGCCCTGGCGATCAAGGTGTGGTGGGCAGCGCTGGCCGGCGG
>JBPCOG010000367.1:0-1961 GCA_051000455.1 Lapillicoccus sp.
ACAGGGCACGACGGAGGACATCGACAAGCTCGTCGACATCTGTGACAACATCCTGGGTCGCAGCTTCTGTGCACTCGGTGACGGCGCCACCAGTCCGGTGACGTCCGCGGTGCAGTATTTCCGCGAAGAGTTCGAAACTGGCATGCACAGTCCATGGTGGGAGGCGTTCCCCCCGGAACGCTCGGTACTCTTCGACGTCCCCACCCGCGATACCAAGGAGGTTGTGTCCGCATGACGACGGTCACCTCACCCGCTGCCGGCGGCAATGCCGTCGACAAGGGGGGCAACGCGAGCCCGCCGCCCATGGCGCCCGACGCGATCACGCTGACGGTCGACGGGGTGCCCGTCAGCGTGCCCAAAGGCACCCTGGTCATCCGCGCGGCCGAGCAGATCGGCGTTCAGATCCCGCGGTTCTGCGACCACCCGTTGCTGGACCCGGTCGGAGCCTGCCGTAAGTGCTTGGTCGATGTGTCGACCAAGGGGCCGGACGGCTCGATGCGCGCCATGCCCAAGCCGCAGGCATCCTGCACGCTCGAGGTCAGCGAGGGGATGGCCGTCCAGACTCAGCACACCTCCGAGGTGGCCAACAAGGCACAACACGGGCAGATGGAGTTCCTGCTCATCAACCACCCGCTGGACTGCCCGGTCTGCGACAAGGGTGGGGAGTGCCCCTTGCAGAACCAGGCGATGAGCAACGGCCGGGCTCGCAGCCGCTTCGAGGACGTCAAGCGCACCTACCCGAAGCCGATCAACATCTCCACGCAGGTCCTGCTGGACCGCGACCGCTGCGTGCTGTGCGCGCGCTGCACCCGCTTCTCCGACCAGATTGCCGGTGACCCCTTCATCGCGCTGATCGAGCGAGGTGCGCTGCAGCAGGTCGGTATCTACGAGGACAAGCCTTTCGAGTCCTACTTCTCCGGCAACACGGTGCAGATCTGCCCGGTCGGCGCGCTCACCGGGGCGGCCTACCGCTTCCGGGCGCGTCCGTTCGACCTCGTGTCGACCCCCAGCGTCTGCGAGCACTGTGCGTCCGGCTGCGCGATCCGCACGGACCACCGCAGTGGGGTCGTCCTGCGCCGGATGGCGCTCAACGACCCGGCCGTCAACGAGGAGTGGAACTGCGACAAGGGCCGGTGGGCCTTCCAGTACGCAACCCTGCCCGACCGCATCACCATGCCGATGGTCCGGGACGCCGACGGGGACCTGCAGGTCGTCGGGTGGCCGGAGGCGCTCGAGGCGGCCGCTGCCGGGCTGGGCAGGTCCAGGGCCGCGGGCGTGCTGGTCGGTGGACGGGTCTCCGTCGAGGACGCCTACGCGTACGGCAAGTTCGCCCGCATCGTGCTGCATACCAACGACGTCGACTTCCGCGCCCGGCCGCACTCCGCCGAGGAGGTGCGGTTCCTCACCGAGCACGTGGTCGGCACCGGCCCGTCCGACGGGGACGCGGCCGGGTCCGTCACATACGCCGACCTCGAGAACGCCAGGGCCGTGCTCCTCGTCGGGTTCGAGCCCGAGGACGAGTCGCCCATGGTCTTCCTCCGGCTGCGCAAGGCCAACCGCAGGCACAAGACCACCGTGTATGCCGTGGCCCCCTTCGCGACCCGCGGGCTGGTCAAGCTCGGCGCCACCCTCCTGCCCACCGTGCCGGGATCCGAGGCCGAGGTCCTCGGCTCGATGGGCCGCTCCGAAGCCGGCGCGAGGGCCGTCGAGGCGCTGGCCGACGGTGGCCTGGCCCTTGTCGCCGAGCGCCTGGCCACCGCACCCGGGGCGCGGGCAGCAGCCGCGCGGCTGGCCGCCAGCACCGGTGCCCGGCTGGCGTGGATCCCGCGCCGCGCCGGCGAGCGGGGTGCCCTCGAGGCCGGCGCGCTGGGCGCGCTGCTCCCCGGCGGTCGACCGGCGGCGAGCCCGCAGGCCCGAGCGGAGGTCGCCGAGGCCTGGGACGTCGTCGGCCTGCCTGACGG
>JBPCOG010000282.1:0-3667 GCA_051000455.1 Lapillicoccus sp.
CCGTCTACGGGCCCATCGACTACGCCGGCCTGCGCCTGATCACCTGCGGCGGCGTCTACGACCAGAAAGCCAAGGACTACCAGTCCAACGTCATCGCCTTCGCCACCCTCATCACCTGAAAACCCCCCACCCCAAAGGAGCCCCCCGTCGTCTCGGCGCGTAGTCGACTGGTGCGGACGGCATACCCGGCGCGCATTCTCCCTTGACGCAGATTGTCGTCTGACCCATTATGGGTAGCGTAACTATCCATCAGGGGAAGGTGATCCGATGACGATCCTCGGGGGGCGGCTGACCCACCATCACGACGCCGAGGTCGCCGTGCTCCTCATCGGGATGCGGGTGAACCGGTGGTGGCGTGTCGACCTGTGGCTGCCGACCTTCCTCGCGATGCCGCGGATGCTCGCCGAGCTCGAGCGCAACCGGGTGGCGGCGGGCAGAGGAGAGGCTGAGCACCTCGGCTACCTCGGGGCGCGCACCATGTTCGGCGCGGGCGGGCCCATGGTCGTGCAGTACTGGCGCAGTACCGCGGACATCTACCGGTATGCCGGGTCCCCGGCACAGTCGCACCGCGCCGCGTGGGCGGCGTTCAACTCGCGCGCGCGACGGGCCGCGGGGGCCGTGGGCATCTGGCACGAGACGTATGCCGTGCCGGCAGGCGCCCAGGAGAGCATCTACGTGGGCATGCCACCAACAGGACTCGCCAGGGCGACCGGGGGGCCCGTGCCGGTGACCCCCGCGAACAGGCGGCAGGCGGCGCTGCGTCAGGGGTAGACGATGACCGGGTCGCCGATCTGGACGAGGCCGAACAGGGTGGTGATCCCGTTGAGGTCGCGGACGTTGACGCACCCGTGGGAGGCACCGTTGTAGCCCAGGGCGGCGAAGTCCGCTGAGTAGTGGATCGCCTCACCGCCGCTGAAGAACATCGAGTAGGGCATCTTCGAGCCGTAGATGGTCGAGGTCCAGTCGGCGTTCTTGCGGTAGACGCTGAAGGTGCCCTCGCGGGTGGGGTTGTTCTCCGAGCCGAACCGCACGTCGAGCCTCAGCTGTGGCTGGCCGTCGACGACCCACACCAGCCGGCGGTCCGACTTGCTGATGCAGATGACGCGCCCGGTCAGGCACCGAGGGTCGAGCGTGCTGACGGGCGCCACCGGTCCGGGCGGGGGCGCCGGCTTGACGTTGTTCATCTCGGCATCGGTGGGGGGCCGGGTCATCGCGGCGAGCCGGTCCAGGGTCAGCTGGTCCACCTCACCGGTGACCGGCAGGGCACGCTTGTCCTGGAAGCCCTTGACCGCCGCCACCGTGGAGGCAGCGTAGAGGTCGCTCACGTCACCGGTCCACCAGCCGACCTGCTTCAGGCGCGCCTGCAGGTTGCGGACGTCAGGGCCGGTGGCGCCCAGCTTCAGCAGCGCCGAGCCGGGCGCGAGACGGTTGTGCATCTCGTCGTCCGTGGGCTGACGGGTCATCGCCCGCAGCGCGTCCCAGGTCACCAGGTCCACCGAGCCGGTAGGGGGTAGCCCGCGCTTGTCCTGGAAGCCGCGCACCGACGCGGTCGTCTTGTCGTTGTAGGTGTCGGTGACGTCCCCGTCGAACCACTGCAGCTGTTGCAGGCGGGACTGCAGCTCGCGGACCCGGTCGCCCTTGGCGCCGGGGGCCATCAGTGCTGCGGGCGGCGGCGGCTTCGGCGTTGATGTCGCGGGAGCGGGCGGGGTGCTCGGCGAGGTCACGGCCGGGGTTGCGGTCGTGGGGCTCTTCGTCGGCGCCGGCTGCGCGGGCGTCGCCGGTCGCGACGTCGCCGGTGCGGGGGTCGACGTGGTCGGTGCCGGGACGGTCGGGCTGGTCGCGGCGTCCGCAGGGCTCGCGGCGACGCCGGACGGGCCGGTGACCGTGCCGACGCTCGTGGTCGGCGAGGTCGTGCCGATCGATGCGGGGCGGGCCGCGTCGGGTGGTGCCGCCGCGGTGGCGGCAGGCCCGCAGCCGCTGAGGGCCAGCGCGAGCGCCGCCACTGCTGCCACCACCGCGCCGGCCCGTGCTGCGCCCGTTGTCGTGCTTGTCGCCACTGCTGACCCCTGTTCTGTGTCCACTCTGTGTCCACGGCCCGTCCCGGTGTGCACTTCAGACGCTCGAAGCGGGCAGAAGGTTGAGGCCACCGGCCAGCGAATTCTAGCCCGGTGGGGGCGTCTGGGCGCGGCGCAACACGTCGGTGAGCTTGTTGGCTCCGGCAACGACGGTGGCCGCGTGGAGCCGGCCCGGCTGGCGCGAGAGCCGCTCGATGGGGCCCGAGATCGACACCGCGGCGACGACCCGTCCCGACGGCCCGCGGACGGGGGCGGACACCGAGGCCACTCCCGCCTCACGTTCACCGACGCTCTGGGACCAGCCCCGGCGTCGGACCGCGGAGAGAGCGGTCGCGGTGAACCTCGCGCCCTGAAGGCCCCGGTGCAGCCGGTCGGGCTCCTCCCAGGCCAGCAGGACCTGCGCGGCGGAACCGGCCGACATCGGGAGGCTGGCCCCGACCGGGATGGAGTCGCGCAGCCCCATGGGGCGCTCGGCAGCGGCGACGCAGATCCGCAGCTCGCCCTGGCGGCGGAAGAGCTGCGCGCTCTCATGGGTGTGGTCCCGGAGGGCACCGAGGACCGGGCCGGCGGCAGCGAGCAGCCGGTCCTCCCCCGCCGCTGACGCGAGCTCACCGAGGCGGGGCCCGAGGACGAACCGGCCCTGCATGTCCCGCGTGACGAGGCGGTGGTGCTCGAGCGCTACGGCGAGCCGGTGGGCCGTCGGGCGGGCCAGCCCGGTGGTCCCGACGAGCTGGGCCAGCGAGGCTGGGCCCGCCTCGAGCGCACTGAGGACGACGGCGGCCTTGTCGAGGACCCCGACCCCACTTGAACTGTCCATGAGATGATACTGACGTCTCATGAACTGAGACGCAAGTACCGGACACCGGGCAGGTGTTGGACGCTGACAGCAGCGGGTCGACTCACCGGAGGTGGCACATGGCAGGGACGCTGGCCGAGAAGGTGTGGGAGGCACACGTCGTGCACCGTGCCGAGGGGGAGCCGGACCTGCTCTACGTGGACCTGCACCTGTTGCACGAGGTCACCAGTCCCCAGGCCTTCGACGGGCTCCGGCTGGCCGGCCGGCGCGTTCGGCGACCCGACCTGACGGTGGCCACCGAGGACCACAACGTCCCGACAACCCCGGGTCCCATCATGGACCCGGTCAGCAAGATCCAGGTCGACACGCTGCGCAGGAACTGCGCCGAGTTCGGCGTCCGGCTCTATCCGATGGGCGACGCCGACCAGGGCATCGTGCACGTCGTCGGACCGCAGCTCGGGCTGACCCAGCCCGGGATGACGATCGTCTGCGGGGACAGCCACACCTCGACGCACGGCGCCTTCGGAGCCTTGGCGTTCGGCATCGGCACCTCCGAGGTCGAGCACGTGCTCGCCACGCAGGCGCTTCCCCTGCAACCGTTCAGGACGCTCGCCGTCAACGTCGACGGCGTGCTGCCCGACGGGGTGAGCGCCAAGGACATCGTGCTGGCGGTCATCGCCAGGATCGGGACCGCCGGCGGTCAGGGGTACGTCATCGAGTACCGCGGGAGCGCGATAGCGGCGCTGTCGATGGAGGCCCGGATGACGGTGTGCAACATGTCCATCGAGGCTGGCGC
>JBPCOG010000362.1:0-3834 GCA_051000455.1 Lapillicoccus sp.
AGGGCGGGCCGGCGGCCCTGGACGCGCTCGGTGTGCCGGGCCAGCTCCCGGACCGCCGGCTCGCGGCTGCGCAGGTCCACGAGCAGCGGCGTGGCGATGAAGATCGAAGAGTAGGCGCCGGCCGCGATGCCGACGAAGAGCGCCAGGCTGAGGTCGAGCAGCGTGCCGGGCCCCAGGCGGGTGAAGCCGACGACGAGGATGGCGGCGATGGGCAGCAGGGCGACGACGGTGGTGTTGACCGAGCGGACCAGCGTCTGGTTGACCGCGAGGTTCGCGGCCTGCACGTAGCTGGACCGGCGGCTGCTCATCGCCTCGGTGGTGTTCTCCCGCACCTTGTCGAAGACGACGACGGTGTCGTAGAGCGAGTAGCCGAGGATGGTGAGGAAGCCGATCATCGACGACGGGGTGATCTCGAACCCGAAGAGGGAATAGATCCCCACGGTGATGATGAGGTCGTGCACCAGCGCGACCAGCCCCGAGACCGCCATCGTCCAGGTCCGGAAGTAGATGGCCATGACCAGGGCGACGAGGACGAGGAAGACGATGAGGGCCTGGATCGCCTTGGTACTGACCGATTGGCCCCAGGACGGCCCGATCAGCGATGCGCTGACCGTGTTCGCCGGGACACCGTAGGCCTGGGCGAGGGCGGTCTTGGCAGCGTCGTTCCTCTCGTTCGCCGCCTCGCTCTGGACCCGCACCGTGTTCCCCCCGATGACGGTCGTGACGACGTTGCCCGGGACACCGGCCTGCGCCAGGGCGCCTCGCGCCTTCTCCTCGTAGCCGACCGTGCTGCTCACCCCCGGGATCCGGAACTCAGAGCCGCCGCGGAACTCGATACCGAAGTTGAGGCCGCGGACGAAGATGCCGACGAGCGCGAGCGCGATGAGCACCCCCGAGACGGCATACCAGGTCCGCTGCCTGCCGATGAAGTCGATCGACCGCTTGCCGGTGTAGAGGTCGTTGCCGACCTGGGCGAAGTTGACCATCCTCACGCCTTCCCCTCGGTCCGGGCCGTGCCGGAGGTCGGACGGACCGCGCCCGCGACCCTGCTGCCGGCGGCCGGCCGGCCCGCGGCGCGGGCGTGGGCCGGGCGCGCCGGTGCCGTGGGACCGGTGAACTTCCCGCGCCCGACGTACCTGACCTTGGCACCGAGGCGCTCGGGGTCGAGGCCGCTGAGCCGGTGGCCGCCGCCGAAGAACCTCGTGCGGGCGAGCATGCTGACGACGGGGTGCGTGAAGAGGATGACGACGGCGAGGTCGATGAGCGTGGTCACGCCAAGGGTGAAGGCGAAGCCACGGACGTTGCTGGAGGCCAGCAGGTAGAGCACCCCGGCCGCGAGGAAGTTGACGGCGTCGGCGGCGAGGATGGTGCGCCGGGCGCGCAGCCAGCCGGCCTCAACCGCCGCGACCAGCGGGCGCCCCTCCCGGACCTCGTCCCGGATCCGTTCGAAGTAGACGATGAACGAGTCCGCCGTGACCCCGATGGCGACGATCACCCCCGTGACGCCGGCCATCGTCAGCCGGAAGTTGTAGGACCAGCCGAGCAGGGTGAGCACCCCGTAGGTCAACAGCGCCGCGACGACGAGCGAGGCGACGGTGACGAATCCGAGAATCCGGTACTGCAGCAGCGAGTAGCCGACGACGAGCAGCAGCCCGATCAGGCCCGCGAGAAGCCCGAGCTTGAGCTGTTCCTTGCCGAGCGTCGGGCTGATGTCGTCCTGGGTCTGGAGCTTGAACGACAGCGGCAGCGCGCCGAACTTCAGCTGCTGGGCGAGGGCCCGGGCGCTGTCGATGGTGAAGGAGCCGGTGATGCTCGCCTGGCCGCTGGTGATCGCGGCTTGGGTGGTGGGCGCCGAGATGACCTGCTTGTCGAGGACGATGGCGAACTGGTTGCGCACGCCCTGGTTCTTGAGCTTGATGAGGCGGCTGGTCACGTCGGCGAACTTCTGCGCGCCGTCGCCGGTGAACTTCAGAACCACCTCGACGATGGTCGTCGGCTGGCCGTTCGGGCCGGGCTGGAAGCCTGACGAGGCGTCCGCGATGTCGCTGCCGTCGACCTCGACGGGACCGAGGACGTACTTGACCTGCTTGTCCGTCGAGCAGGTGACGAGCGGCTTCGCGGGGTCGTCGACCACGTCGGTCACCGCTCCCGGTTTGGAGCAGTCGAGCGCCGTGAACTCCTGCTGCAGTGCCGGGGTGACCCAGGCCGGGTCGCTGGCGTCCGTGGGTGCCACCGTGGGCGTCGTCCCGGTGGCCGGCGCGTTCGTCCCGGTGGCCGTCGCCGCAGGCGCCGTTGTAGCGGGCGCCGTTGTGACGGGCGCCGTGGTGGCGGGCGCAGTGGTGGCGGGCGCCGTGGTGGCGGGCGCAGTCGGGTCGTCCTGGGTGAGCGCAGGGAGCAGCGCCGCGTTGGCGGCGCTGTTGCTTGCCTGCGGGGTGTTCAAGCCGGTGCTCGGGGAGGTGCTCACGCTCGTGGTGCTCGGCTGGGCGCTCGGGGCCACGGTCGGGGGGGCGTTCGGGGTGAAGATCGGCGGCGGGGTCGTGGGCCCTGTCGGGGTTGGCGTGCCGGTCGGCGTGCCGGTCCTGGTGTCCGTGCCCGTCGGGGTGGGCTGGTTCTTCTGGGCAGCCTCCGGCGAGCCGTAGCCGGCTGCCAGCACAGCCCGGAACCGCAGCTGGGACGGCTTGCTGATCGCGTCCAGGGTGCGCTTGTCCGGCTGTCCCGGGATGGAGATGACGATGTTGCGCCCACCCTGGGTCGTCACCTCGGCTTCTGCCACGCCGTTGGAGTCGACCCGCTGCACGATGATGTCCCGGGCCTGGTCGAGCTGGCCCTGGCTCACCGGAGCGTTGGGGTCGGCGAGCACCGGTTCGAGGACCATCTGGGTGCCGCCCTCGAGGTCGAGCCCGAGCCTGGGGGTCAGCTGCGCGGTCCCCCACGTGTGCACGGCCCCGATGAGCCCGAACAGCCCGATGGTGAGGACGAGCAGGGCCGCGAGGACGCGCAGCGGCCTGCGGTTCCGCGAGCGGATGGCCACGTCGTCCTTAGGTCGCGTCGGTCGGCGTGGTCGTACCAGCGGCGGGGCCGGTCGTCGCACCCCCGGTGGCGGGGCCGGTCGTCACACCCCCGGTGGCCGCTGAGTCGACCTTGGTCGCGACGGCTCGACGGTCGAACCGGACCGTGATGCCAGGGGCCACCTCGAGGGTCGCCACCGTGTCACTGAGCGCGGTCACCCGACCGAACAGACCAGAGGTGGTGCAGACCTCGTCACCGACGGTGATGCTGCCCTGAAGCACCTGGGCCTGGCGCTGACGCCGGCGCTGGGTCCAGAACATGAACCCGATGAGGGCGAGCGGCAGGGCGAGGAACAGCAGCGAGCCGGTCTCGTTTCCTTGTGGCATGGTCCAGTCCTTCTCGGTGTGGCGTAGGGCACGGCTCCACGGAGAACGTCTCCGTCGCCCGGAGAGTGCCGACCACGGTCGGACGCGCCCGGGTGAGTCTAGGTGAGCACGGCTCCCCACACCAAAGAACGACCGGCGCCACCACGCCCAACGGTCGACCGGCGCCACCACAACAACGGTCGACCGGCGCCACCACGCCCAACGGTCGACCGGCGTCACCCGCGGAACTGGCCCTCGCCGTCGTCGAGCGGCGGCAGGACCGGCTGGAGCGGCCCGGCCGGTAGCGGTGGGGTCATCCCGAGGTGCTCCCACGCCTGTCGCGTCGCCGCGCGGCCTCGGGGGGTCCGCTGGATCAGCCCCTCCCGGACCAGGAACGGCTCGGCGACGGTCTCGACGGTGTCGGACTCCTCCCCGACGGCCACCGCCAGGGTGCCCAGCC
>JBPCOG010000268.1:0-7980 GCA_051000455.1 Lapillicoccus sp.
CCGAGGCCCGCGGCGGTCGCCACGGTCCAGCGCAGCGCGTCGACGCAGTCCAGGGCGGCCTGCGGCGCGCGGTGCTCAGGCGCCATCCGGTAGTCCACGCTGACCACGACCGCCGGCACGGCGTGGGCGACGAAGCTGCACAGCGGGTCGTACATCCTCGGGCTGCCGAGAACCCATCCGCCGCCGTGGTAGTAGACGAGGAGGGGGTGCGGGCCGCTGCCGGCGGGGTGGTAGAGCCGCACCGGGACCAGCGCCCCGTCCCTCGCCTCGAAGGCGGCGTCGGTGATCTGCACGTCCTTGTGCAGCGGCCCCGTTACCCAGGTGAACGGCGCCCTCGTCGGCGCGAACCCGGCGCGCGCCCTGCGGATGCCGTCCAGGTCCAGTCCCACGACGGAGTCCCGCGACAGCCGGTCGATCACCGTGGTGAAGAGCCAGGTACGCAGGGGGAGGCGGGACATGGCCCCAGTGTGGTGCCTGCGCGGAGGGCCCGGTTCCAGCCGGGCCGTTCCCGGCCGCTGTGGCGCGCATAGGCTGGGAACATGACCGTGCGGCGGGTGATGGGGATCGAGACGGAGTACGGCATCTCGGTGCCCGGCGACCCGGCGGCCAACCCGATGGTCCTCTCCGGCCATGTCGTCAACGCCTACGCCAGCGCCCACGGGGTCCGTTCCGGCCGGGCGTCGTGGGACTACGCGGACGAGGCGCCGCTGCGGGACGCGCGGGGGTTCGAGATGAACCGCGCCCTGGCCGACCCGAGCCAGCTGACGGACGTCGAGGACCCCACGCTCGCCAACGTGGTCCTCACCAACGGGGCCAGGCTCTACGTCGACCACGCCCACCCGGAGTACAGCTCGCCCGAGGTGACCAGCCCTCGCGACGCGGTGCGGTGGGACCGGGCGGGCGAGCTGATCATGCTCGAGTCGGTGCGCCGGCTCAGCTCGGTGCCCGGCACGCCCGGCGTGAACCTCTACAAGAACAACACCGATGGCAAGGGCGCCTCGTACGGCACCCACGAGAACTACCTCATGAGCCGGGAGACCCCCTTCAACGACGTGGTCCGCCACCTCGTCCCCTTCTTCGTCGTCCGGCAGGTGATCTGCGGCGCCGGCCGGGTCGGTATCGGGCAGGACTCGCGGACGGCTGGCTTCCAGGTCAGCCAGCGGGCCGACTTCTTCGAGGTCGAGGTCGGGCTCGAGACGACGCTGAAACGCCCCATCATCAACACCCGCGACGAACCGCACGCCGTGGCCGACCTCTACCGGCGGCTGCACGTCATCATCGGTGACGCGAACCAGTCGGACGTCGCCAACCTGCTCAAGCTCGGCACGACCTCGCTCGTGCTGGCGATGATCGAGGACCAGGCGATCGGCGAGGACCTGACGATCGCCCGACCGGTGTCCACGCTGCACGCGGTCTCCCACGACCCGGGCCTGACCCTGCTGCTGCAGCTGCGCGACGGGCGCACGATGACGGCGCTGCAGCTGCTGTGGACCTACCATGACCTCGCCGCGAAGTACCTCGAGCGCCAAGGCGGCGCAGACGAGGCGACGGCCGAGGTCATGGACCTCTGGGCGGACGTCCTGACCAGGCTCGAGGACGACCCGAGGCGGTGTGCCAGGGACCTCGACTGGGTGGCCAAGCTGCAGCTGCTGCAGGGTTACCGGGAGCGTGACGGGCTGGACTGGAGCGACCCCCGGCTCAGGGCCATCGACATCCAGTGGAGCGACGTCCGGCCGGAGAAGGGCCTCTTCCATCGGCTGCGCCAGCGCGGGCTCATCACCGGGCTGGTCGAGGACGGGGACGTCCGCGCGGCAGTGACCCAGCCGCCCGAGGACACCCGCGCCTGGTTCCGGGGGAAGTGCCTGGAGAAGTTCTCCGGGGAGATCGCCGCGGCGTCGTGGGACTCTGTCATCTTCGACATACCCGGCCGCTCCGCGCTGCAGCGGATCCCGATGCTCGAGCCGGAGCGCGGCACCCGGGCCCACATGGGAGCCATCCTCGACCGCAGTCCCGACGCCGCGACCCTGCTGCGCGAACTCGAGGCGGCGTCGGGTTAGGGTCGCACTACACCCGGTCCGGCGCCCGCCGGGCGGGTGCACGAGGAGTGGGAGAAGCCATGCCCAGCCAGGAGCAGAGCCGTCCGCAGCGGCGGGAGAGCGACCCCGACGAGTCGACTCCGCCCCCCACCACCGCGCCGGAGGCCAGTGTCCGCAAGGAGGGCCTGGACGACGACATCGACAACGTGCTCGATGAGATCGACGGCGTGCTCGAGTCCAACGCGGAGGAGTTCGTGCGCGGGTTCGTGCAAAAGGGCGGCCAGTGAGTCGCGACCGCACCGACGCCGGCCGGCTCCCGGAGGCCTTCACCCGCACCGGGACCTCGTCATTCACGGAGTTCGTCTCCGGGGTGGCGCCCGACCTGCTGCCCGGCGGTCGTCTGCTGCCCTCCGGGACCTCGCTCGAGGCCCCCCACGGGACGACGATCGTCTCGCTCGAGTATGCCGGCGGCGTCGTCATGGCCGGCGACCGCCGGGCCACGATGGGCAACCTCATCGCCAACCGTGACATGGAGAAGGTGTTCGCGGCCGACGAGTACTCGGTCGTCGGCATCGCTGGCACAGCAGGGCTGGCCATCGAGCTCGTCAAGCTGTACCAGGTCGAACTCGAGCACTACGAGAAGATCGAGGGCGCGCTGATGTCGCTGGAGGGCAAGGCGAACCGCCTCGCCAGCATGATCCGGGCCAACCTCGGCCACGCGATGCAGGGCCTGGCGGTCGTGCCGGTGTTCGCCGGCTTCGACATCGACGACGGCCGGGGCCGGCTCTTCTCCTACGACGTCACCGGGGGCTGCTACCCCGAGAAGGACCACCACAGCATCGGCTCCGGGTCCCTGTTCGCCCGCGGCGCGCTGAAGAAGCTGTGGCGTCCCGGGCTCGACCAGGAGGACGCTGTCCGCGTGGCCATCGAGGCCATCTACGACGCCGCCGACGACGACTCCGCCACCGGCGGACCCGACATCGGCCGCAGGCTCTGGCCGACGCTGGCCGTGGTCGACGTCGAGGGCGCCCGGTTCCTCGACGACGCCGTGCTCTCCGGGGTGGTCGAGCAGATCGTCGCCGACCGGCAGGGCAACCCGGGGGGCGCCCGATGAGCATGCCGTTCTACGTCTCGCCCGAGCAGCTGATGAAGGACAAGGCGGACTACGCCCGCAAGGGGATCGCCCGCGGCCGCTCGGTCGTCGTCCTCGGCTACGACCGCGGCATCGTGTTCGTCGCCGAGAACCCGCAGAGCCTGCGCAAGATCTCCGAGATCTACGACCGGATCGCGTTCGCCGCGGTCGGCATGTACTACGAGTTCGAGAACCTTCGCGTCGCCGGCATCCGGTATGCCGACCTGCGCGGCTACTCCTACGACCGCACCGACGTGACGGCTCGGGGTCTGGCCAACGCCTACGCGCAGACGCTTGGCACCGTGTTCACCCAGGAGCCGAAGCCCTACGAGATCGAGATCGTCGTCGCCGAGGTCGGCAGGGACGCGGACCACGACCAGATCTACCGGCTCACCTACGACGGCTCGGTGTCAGACCAGCACGGGTTCGTCGTCATGGGCGGGGCGAGCGCCCAGGCCGAGGAGAACCTCAAGGAGCGCTGGCACCCGGGCCTCACGCTCGCCGACGCCCTCCGGATGGCCGTCGGCGCCCTCGCCGCGGACCCGGCGGGGGGGCCGGCGCGCCCTCTTGCCCCGGAGGAGCTCGAGGTCGCTGTGCTCGACCGGCAGCGCCCCCGCCGGCGCTTCCGCCGGATCGCCGGACAGCTGCTCGTCGACCTGCTCAGCACCGAGAACCCGACGGCACACGCGCCGGTGACGGACGACCGCAACCCGGGTCACCATGACGTGCTCACCGGCGAGGACGGGGAACGGCAGCCGGAGCCGGTCGGGGACGAGGCGCGCGACCACCGCCCCGGCACCGACCAGCCGCCGGGCACGAGCCGTCCCCCGGGTGACTCGACCGCGTCGCAGGAGGAGTCCGGGCGACCTGGCCTGCCCCCCGGGGAGCTCGTCCCCGACCGCGCGGACAGCGACCCGGAGGGCAGCGGCCGCGCGGACGGCGACCCGGAGGACAGCGACCCGGAGGGCAGCGACCCGGAGGGGACGGCGCCGGACCACACGGACCGGGCGTAGCCGGCGGCGGAACTGGGCGGACGGCATACCCGCCGGTTCGGCCCGTCGTCCGGCGGGGACGGCCGGGTAGCCCGAAAAACCTGTTGCCGGGGCGTCCGAGGCCGCGGGTAGGGTGGCGCGGGTGCCGATTCTGCAGGCCCGAGACCTGACGCGCAGCTATCGCTCGAGCACCGGCATCCTCCGGCGCGAGCGCAAGGTGGTCGAGGCGGTGCGCGGGGTGAGCCTGGAGGTCGAGCGCGGTGAGCTCTTCGGCCTGCTCGGTCCCAACGGCGCGGGCAAGACGACCGTGATCAAGATGTTCATCACGCTGCTGCTGCCGACGAGCGGCTCGGCGACCGTGCTGGGCCACGACGTCGTCACCGAGGCGCGTGCGGTCCGCCGGCGCATCGGCTACGTCTTCGGCGGTGACCGGGGCCTCTACGAACGCCTCTCGGCATTGGACAACCTGCGCTACTTCTCCGAGCTGTATGCCGTCCCCGCACGGGAGCAGCGACGCCGGATCGCTGAGCTCCTCGAGCTCGTCGGCCTGACGGGACGGGAGAAGGAGCGCGTCGAGGGGTTCTCCCGGGGCATGCGCCAGCGGCTGCACATCGCCCGCGGGCTGCTGCACGACCCGGAGGTGCTCTTCCTCGACGAGCCGAGCATCGGCATCGACCCGGTGGGCGCCAGGGAGCTGCGGGCCACGATCGCGACGCTGTCCAGCCAGGGCAAGACCATCCTGCTCACCACCCACTACATGTTCGAGGCGGACGAGCTCTGTGACCGGATCGCCGTGATCCGTGACGGCCTGGTCGTCGCCGAGGGCTCTCCGGCGCAGCTCAAGGAGCGCGTCACCAGCGGGCACGTCGTGGAGGTGGAGACGTACGGCCTGTCCGACGGCGTCCTCGGACGGCTCGAGGCACTGCCTGGAGTGCGGACGGTGGTGGTCGACCGACGGGGCCCCACCGAGGTGGTGATCGTCCAGGTCGAGCCGGGCGCCGAGGTCACGCAGGGCCTGCTCGCCCAGCTCGACGGCACTCGCGTCGGCCGGGTCTCGACCCGCGAGCCCACGCTCGAGGACGCCTACGTGGAGCTGGTGGGCGGCACGTGAGCCTGCTCACCGGTGGCGTCCGGGCGCGGGCGCCCCAACTGGCACGGATGCTCGCCGTCGCCTGGTGGCTGCACGTCAAGATGCTCGCGGTGTCCGCCTTCGAGGGCTTCCTCCAGGTCGTGTGGCCCCTCTTCTTCGCGACCACCGCCTTCCTCGTCTACCGCCAGTCAGGCGATCCCCAGTCGCTCGTGTACGCCGGGTTGGGCTCGGCGGTCATGGGGACGTGGTCGACGATTGCGACGACCGCCAGTGGGGTCCTGCAGCGAGAGCGCTGGCTCGGCACCCTCGAGCTGCTCGTCGCCTCGCCGACGCCCTTCGCGCTCGTCCTCGTGCCCATCACCACCGCCATGGCCACCCTCGGCCTCTACAGCCTGGTGGCCACGCTGGTCTGGGGCCGGGTGCTGTTCGGCATCACCGTCCCGGTGGCCCACCCCGGCCTGTTCGGACTGAGCCTGCTCGTGTCGATCCTCGCGATCGCGATGTTCGGTTTCCTCCTGTCCGTCTCGGTCGTCCGCTACCGGACGGCGTGGGCGCTGGGGAACCTGCTGGAGTACCCGGGGTGGCTGCTGTGCGGGTTCCTCGTGCCGTTGGCCCTGTTCCCGGAGTGGGCGCGCTGGGTCTCCTACGCGCTCCCGCCGACCTGGGGAATGGCGGCGATGCGCGAGGCGGCGGGTGGCGGCTCGCCCTGGCGCGACGTCCTCGTGTGTGTCGGGCTGGGCGTCGGGTATGCCGGGATGGGAGCACTGCTCACGGAGACCGTCCTGCGCTCCGCGCGACGTCACGCCACGCTGTCGCTGACATGACGGCGCCGCCCGGGAGGACCGCCGTGACCGGAGCCGGGTCGGACCGAGCCGCCGTCACCGCGGCGCGGGTGTTCTTCGTGGGAGGGACGATCAGCTTTCGGGCGCTGTTCAACTGGCTCAACCCCTGGATCTACATCCCCAGCATGCTCGTTGCCCCCATCTTCCAGATCCTCCTGTTCGCCTACCTCGGGCGCAGCGCGAAGGTCGGCTCCGACGAGTTCTACGTGATCGGCAACGCGGTCCAGTACTCCGCCATCCCCTGTCTGTTCGCCATGGCCAACACGGTGGCGGGGGAGCGCTGGACGCAGACCCTCGGCATCGTCCTGTCGACCCCGGCACCGCGCGTCGCGCTGTTCCTCGGCCGGTCGCTGCCCGTCGTCGTCAACGGATGGCTGTGCTCGATGTTCAGCCTGCTCGTCGGCGGCCGACTGCTCGGCATCGACGTCCCGGTGTCCGCGCTCCCGGCGATGGCCCTCGCGATCGCCGTGGCGTCCGCGTCGTGCACCGGGCTGGGACTGGTCAACGCCGCGCTGGGCCTTCGGGTGCGCGAGACGTCGGTGCTGTCAAACGTCATCTTCGGGGTGCTGCTCATCTTCTGCGGCGCCAATGTGGCGGTGAGCGCCCTGCCCGCCTGGATGGTGGCCGTGTCGGAATGGTTACCGCTCAGCCATGCGATCACCGCCTGCCGGCTGCTCGCCGACGGAGCCTCCCTCACCTCGGTGGGTGGCCTGCTCGGCAGGGAAGGGCTGCTGGCGGTCGGCTACGCGGTTGTCGGGCTCGCTGCCCTCAGGGTCCTCGAGGAGGAGAGCCGGCGCCGGGCCACCCTGGAGACCCAGTAGGACGAACGGACCGCGCGTCCCGCAGCGTCCGCTGTGGAACCCACGGAACGGTATGGCGCTCGCGCACCTCCAAGGGGACGTCCACGGAACCAGCGGAAGGATGCGCACATGATGGGCACAGGCTCCGTTCGTCGCCGCAGTACTCTGGGGTTGGCCGCGGCGGCGGCCGCGGCCCTGCTGGCCTCCTGCTCCTCCGGGGCGTCCGCCCCTCCCACCCCTGCCGGTTCGGCGACCGGCACCTCCGTTCCGGCCGGGAGCACGACCCCGGGGGGCGGCACGACTCCGGCGACGAGCAGCCCGACGTCCCCTGCCAGCAGTCCCGGCCGACCGTCCTCGAGTACGTCGCCGACGTCCGCCCCCAGCAGCGCGCCCCCGACCACCGGGGCGCTGCCGCCCAGGCGCGGTGAGCTCAACGCGGCCGGCATCGACCCGTGCAAACTGCTGCTGAAGCCGCCGAACAAGGAGCTGCACATCGTCTCGGCCACACCCAGCGACCAGAACGCCTACAAGGGCGCGACCTGCATCTACAACACCATCGAGCGCGTGCAGTACGCCGTCACCGCCACCGACGGGCTCACCGTCGAGCGGTTCCGGACCCTGGCCACGGGGCGGGAGAACTCGGTCTCCGACACCTCGGGCTTCCCCACCGTGACCAGCTATGATTCGGCGCGGCCGACGAGGTGCGTCGTCGGCGTGGGCACCTCTGCCACCGGCATGGTGGTCGTCACCACGTTGGACACGCGCGCGAGCGCGAGCGACAAGGACAATCTCTGTCAGCGCACCCGCACCGTGGCGGTCGCCGCCCTCGAGGGCCTCCGGGCGCAACAGGTGGCGCGCCCAGCCTGAGCGCCCACCGTGGGCAACGCCTCAGCCGGGCAGGGCCGCGATGATCTCGAGCTCCTCCGCGCGGCTGAGCCCGGCGCTGCGGTCGAGGCGCTCAAGGCCGAGCTCCCGCTCCCACCGCATCGCGCCCTGCGCCGGGTCGAGCATGGGCCGGTGGGTGAGCCCGGCCTAGACTGACTTGGCGACGTCCCGCGGCGAGAAGCCGGCAAACGACGGGTCACGCA
>JBPCOG010000218.1:0-1765 GCA_051000455.1 Lapillicoccus sp.
GTGGCCGGGGCTCGTCGGAGTTCACCCGGTTCGACGGCAACCTCGCCGGCACGGACGGGCTGCCTGACCTGCTCAGCGGGGCACTGTCAGTGTCGCCGACCGCGCTGGAGCGGTACGCGCTCTGCCCGCACGAGTACTTCGTCCAGCGGATGCTGAGGGTCTCCCCGGTCGAGTCGCCCGAGGAGGTGCTCGAGATCAGCGCCATGGACTTCGGCAACTTCGTCCATGAGTGCCTCGACGACCTGATCAGCGAGGCCGGCGAGGCGGGGCGGCTGCCGGACTTCGGCGCGCCCTGGACGCGGGCGCAGCACCTGCGGCTGCGCGAGATCGGGGAGGCGAAGAGCACCGAGTACGTCGCCGCGGGCAGGGTCGGCCACCGGCTGCTGTGGGCCCGCGCGCGACTGGAGCTGCTGGCGACCCTGGACTGGATGCTCACCGAGGACAGCCGCTGGCGGGCCGAGCAGGGCGCCCGGGTGGTGGCCAGCGAGCTCGCGTTCGGCCTGGACGACCAGCCCGCGGTCGAGATTCAGGTCGCCGGCGGCGTCCTCCGGTTCCGCGGCAAGGCAGACAAGGTCGACGAGCGGCGCGACGGCTCACTCCTGGTCACGGACGTCAAGTCCGGCAGCCCGACAGGCTTCAAGGGCCTGGGCGAGACGAACCCCGTCGCCGACGGCGAGAAGCTGCAGCTGCCCGTCTACGCGCACGCGGCGCGGGCCCGCCACGGCCAGCCCACGACACCGGTCGAGGCGATGTACTGGTTCGTGCGCAAGCACCGGCGACGCGTGCAGCTGCCGCTCACCGACGGGGTGCAGCGGGTGTATGCCGCCACGGTCGGCCTGCTCGCCCGGTCCCTCGCCGCCGGGGTGTTCCCTCCGCGGGCGCCGGCGACGCCGGACCACGGGTGGGTGACCTGCCCCTACTGCAACCCGGACGGGCTGGGCCACTCCGACGTGCGCAGCCGCTGGGAGGCCAAGCGGCTCGCCCCGCAGCTCGTCGACTACACCCGGCTCGTCGAACCCGCAGCCGTGCCCCCGGTGGCTGACGAGGACGACGGCGGCGGCGGCACCGGCGACGGGCACATCCCGGTTCTCGGCACCGGCGGGCGGGGGCCGCGGCGATGACCGGCCGGCCGACCACGGAGGCCGGGCTGGCCGGGCTGGCCGGGCTGGCCGACGGGGCTGCCAGGGACACCATCCGCACGGACACCAACCGGAACCTGTTCGTCGAGGCCGGCGCCGGGTCGGGCAAGACCAGCATGCTCGTGGAGCGGGTGGAGCAGCTCGTGCTGCGCGACGGCATACCGATGGACCAGATCGCCGCGGTGACCTTCACCGAGCGCGCGGGTGCGGAGCTGCGGGACCGGATGCGGGCCGGGTTGGAGCGAGCCGTGTCCGAGGAGACGGACGCGGAGCGCAGGGACCGCGCCGAGGCGGCCCTCGACGCGCTCGACAGCGCCGCGATCGGCACCCTGCACTCCTTCGCCCAGCGGATCCTGTCCGAGCACCCGATCGAGGCCGGGATCCCGCCGCTGGTCGAGGTGCTGGACGAGGTGGGGTCCTCGGTGGCGTTCGAGAGCCGCTGGACGCAGCTGCGCAACGACCTCGTGGACTCCGAGGAGATGGCTCCGACGCTCGAGCTGGCCCTGGCGGCCGGCATCACGCTCGTGCACGTCCGGTCGCTGATCACCAAGCTCAACTCGGACTGGGACCTCGTCGAGGAGCACGTCACCAGCCCCGGTGCGCCGCCGACCGCGCGGATCCCCGAC
>JBPCOG010000140.1:0-10878 GCA_051000455.1 Lapillicoccus sp.
GCTGACCCCCGCCCACGGGCGGGGGTCAGCCGACCGGTCAGGTCTTGGGCCAGGACTGCTCGATGGCGTCGAGGACGTCCTTGTCGCTCTTGTTGGTGGCGACCCAGTTCGTCATCTCCTTCCAGAAGGTGCCCGCGCCGACGGCGCCGGGCATCTGGTCGGAGCCGTCGAAGCGGAAGACGGCCTTCGGGTCCTGCAGGATCTGCGCCGACAGCTTGTCGACCGCGGAAGCGAGGTTGTCGACCTTGAGATCCTTGTTGGCGCTGACCCACCCTCCGCCGGGCGTGGCCTTGGCCTTGTTGTTGGCCCACTCCGGTGAGGCGAGGTAGGCCTGGAAGGCCGCAACCTCCGGGCGGTTGGCGAAGGCGGCCACGAACTCGCCGCCGCCGAGGACCGGCTTGCCGGCGCTCGGGTCGACGGTGGGCAGGTAGAAGGCCCAGACGTCGCCGTCCTCGGCCACCTTGGTGCCCTTGGGCCAGTTGGCCGCGTAGAACGAGGCCTGCCGGTGCATGTAGCAGGACCCGTCGAGGATGGGGATGCCGGCGTCCTGGAAGGTCGTCGTCGCGATCGACTTGACGTCGCCGAGGCCGCCGTTGACGAACTTGTCGTTCTTGAGGATGGAGCCGACCTTCGCCAGTGCGGTGACCACCGCGGGGTCGTTGAACGGGATCTGGTGCGCCACCCACTTGTTGTAGGTGTCCGGGCCAGCGGTGCGCAGCATGAGGTCCTCGAGCCAGTCGGTGCCGACCCAGCCGGTGGCCTCGCCGGAGCCGAACCCGGCGCACCACGGCTTGCCCTTCGGGTCATCGGTGGCGATCTTGGTGCTCAGCGCCATCAGCTCGTCCCACGTCTTGGGGACGGCGTAGCCCTTCGCCTTGAAGGTCTTGGGGGAGTACCACACGAAGGACTTGACGTTCGCCCCGAGCGGCGCCGCGTAGAAGGCGCCGTCGACCGTGCCGTAGGCCTTCCAGTCCTTGGTGAAGTACTTGTCCGTGTTGTCGGAGACGGCCTGCGGGGCCTTCATCACCTTGCCGGTCTTGACGAGGGTCTGGAGCAGGCCGGGCTGCGGGATGTAGGCGATGTCCGGGGGATTGCCACCCTTGACGCGGACGGGCAGCTGCGCCTCGAACTCCTTCGAGCCCTCGTACTTGATGGTGGCGCCGGTGCACTGCTCGAACGGCTTGTAGGAGTCCTTGTGGGAGGTGTCCTCAGGGGCGACGATGGAGGTGTAGACGCTCACCGACTTGCCCTTGAGGTCGCCGTACGCCGAGTAGGTGGAGCAGTCGACGTTGGCCGCGGGCGCTCCGCCGGGGGCTGCGCCCCCCCCGCTGCTGCAGGCAGAGATGGCGGACAGGGCGGCGACGCTGGTGACGGCGACGAGGGTCCGTCGCTTCCTGAGCTGAGAGGCCATGGGCGACTCCATTTCGCTGTCGGCCAAGGTGGACCCTCGGCGCTGAGGTGAGCGCTACCATGAAAGCGCTTGCACCCTCGGGCCGCAACGGGAACGGGTAGGCCGGCCGTAACGATTGCGTAACGCAGGACCTGGCCGTGTCAGGACCTGGGCCAGGACTGCTCGATGGCGTCGAGGACGTCCTTGTCGCTCTTATTGGTGGCGACCCAGCTCGTCATCTCCCTCCAGAAGGTGCCGGCGCCGACAGCGGCCGGCATCTGGTCGGAGGCGTCGAAGCGGAAGACGGCCTTCGGGTCCTGCAGGATCTGCGCCGACAGCCTGTCGACCGGCGACGCGAGGTTCTTGGGCTTGAGCTCCTTGTTGGCACTGACCCACCCTCCGCCGGGCGATGCCTTGGCCTTGTTGTTGGCCCACTCCGGCGAGGACAGATAGGCCTGGAAGGCCTCGACCTCGGGCCGGCTGGCGAAGGCGGCCGCGAGTTCGCCGACGCCGAGGACCGGCTTGCCGGCGCTCGGGTCGACGGTGGGCAGGTAGAAGGCCCAGACGTCGCCGTCCTCGGCAACCTTGGTGCCCTTGGGCCAGTTGGCCGCGTAGAACGAGGCCTGCCGGTGCAGGTAGCAGGACCCGTCGAGGATCGGCAGTCCAGCCTCGTCGAACGTCGTCGTCGCGATCGACCTGACGTCGCCGAGGCCGCCGTTGACGAACTTGTCGTTCTTGAGGATGGAGCCGACCCTCGCCAGCGCGGTCGCCACCGCCCGGTCGTCGAACGGGATCTGGTGCACCACCCATCTGTCATACGTCTCCGGGCCTGCGGTGCGCAGCATGAGGTCCTCGAGCCAGTCGGTACCGACCCAGCCGGTGGCCCCACCGGAGCCGAACCCGGCGCACCACGGCTTGCCCTTCGCGTCGTCGCGGGCGATCCTGGTGCTCAGCGCCATCAGCTCGTCCCACGTCTGCGGGACGGCGTAGCCCTTCGCCGTGAAGACCTTCGGGGAGTACCACACGAGGGACTTCACGGTGGTCCCGAGCGGTGCCGCGTAGAAGGCGCCGTCGACCGTGCCGTAGGCCTTCCAGCCCTTGGTGAAGTACGTGTCCGTGTTGTCGGACACGGCCTGCGGGGCCCGGACCACCTTGCCGGTCCTCACGAGGGCCTGCAGCTGGCCGGGCTGGACGAAGGCGATGTCCGGGGGGTTGCCGTCCTTGATGCGCACGGGCAGCCGCGCCTCGAAGTCCTTCGAGCCCTCGTAGGTGATCGTCGCGCCGGTGCAGAACCCGAACTCCCCGTACGAGTCCTTCTGCGAGCCGGCCTCCGGGCCGACGATCGAGGAGTACACGCTGATGATCTTGCCTCTGAGGTCGCCGTACTTCCGGTAGGGGGAGCAGTCGACGGGGGCCCGAGCGCTCCCGGAGCCTTCGCAGGCGGCGAGCGCAGAGAGGGTCACCGCACTCGTGAGGGCGACGAGCCCCCGGCGGATCCGGCGGGTGGGCACCGCTCTCATGTCACGCGCGAGACGGATGTGCGCCCGGGGCGGGGAGCCCGGGCCGGCCGCGCCCGTGGCATCAGGCGTCCGTCGCTTCCACGGGACCGGCGACCCGCGCGACCACCGTGCCGGTCGGCGCCCCGGACCCGTCCCGCCTGCCGGTCGCCGCAGGCAGGTCGACGGGGACGCCGTTGCCCGCTGCGGCGCGGGCCGGTGCCGGGCCGGCCCAGGCCAGGACGAGGGTGTCCTCTCCCCTGAGGAAGCGGTGGCACCGGACCCCGCCCGTGCCGCGGCCCTTGGCGGGGTACTCGGCATAGGCGCTCACCTTGAGGGAGCCCGGGGCGGTGCCCGGCAGCGCGGCCGAGGACCCGCTCGCGGTGACCACGACGTTGTCGCGTCGGGGGTCGACGGCGCAGAAGAAGAGCGCCAGTGCTCCACGGGCGGCCCGGATCCCGGCCACCCCGGTCGCCGCCCGCCCCTGCGGGCGCACCGCGCTCGCCGGGAAGCGCAGCAGCTGGGCGTCGCTGGTGATGAACACGAGGTCGCAGGACTCGGAGGCCAGCTCGGCGGCCCCGACGACACGGTCGCCCTCGCTGAGGGAGATCAGCTCCCAGTCGCCCCTGCTCGGGTAGTCCCTCGTGACCCGCTTGACCACGCCCTGCGCCGTGCCGAGGACGACGCCGGGGGAGTCGGCGGCGAGGGAGACGAGCACGAGGGGCTCCTCTCCTGCCGGGAGGTCCACGTATGCCGCAAGTGGCGCTCCGCCGGAGAGCGACGGCGCGCCGTTGGTCGGGGGGAGGGTGGGCAGCTCGAGCGCCGACAGCCGGATCAGGCGCCCGCTGCTGGTGACGAGTCCCACCTGCCCCCGGGCTGTCGTGCGCACCGCCGAGACGACGACGTCGTGCGCGCTGCGAGCGGAGGTGGCGGACAGCGACTGGTCCGCCACCGTGCGGGCCAGCAGACCGGTCGAGGAGAGCAGCACCCAGCAGGGGTCGTCAGCCACCTCGAGGGGGAGGAACGAGCCGCCCGCTGCCGGCGTGGCCGGTGCCGGCCCCGCGGACTCCAGCAACACGGTGCGCCGGGGGGTGCCGTGGTGGCGGGCGACCTCGGCGAGCTCGTCCGACACGGTCCTCATCAGCAGCCCCTCGTCGGCCAGCAGGGCGCGCAGCTGCTCGACCTGTCGCTCCAGCTCCGACTGCTCGGTCTCGAGGTCGATCCTGGAGAACCTCGTCAGGCGGCGCAGCTGCAGGTCGAGGATGTAGGAGGCCTGCGCGTCGGACAGGTCGAACACGTCGATGAGGCGTGCCTTGGCGATGGCCGCGTCGTCCGAGGTGCGGATGACCTGGATGACCTCGTCGATCTCGAGGATGGCGACGAGCAGGCCGGCGACGAGGTGCAGCCGCTCGACCCGCTTGTCGAGGCGGAACCGGGTGCGCCGGCGGACGACGTCGGTGCGGAAGTCCACATAGACCCGCAGCAGCTCCTTGAGGCCCATCGTGCGCGGTCGTCCGCCGACGAGCGCGACGTTGTTGACGTTGAACGAGTCCTCCATCGGGGTCAGGCGGTAGAGCTGCTCGAGCAGGGCCTCGGGGTGGAAGCCGTTCTTGACCTCGATGACCAGTCGGAGGCCGTGCGAGCGGTCGGTGAGGTCCTTGACGTCGCTGATGCCGAGCAGCTTCTTGGCCTGGACGAGGTCCTTGATCTTCTCGATGACCTTCTCCGGGCCGACGAGGTAGGGCAGCTCCGTCACGACGATGCCCGTGCGCCGTGGGGTGACCGCCTCGATCCGTGCGCTGGCCCGGGTCCGGAAGGCTCCACGGCCGGTGAGGTAGGCGTCCCGGACACCGTCGAGCCCGACGATCCTGCCCCCGCCGGGCAGGTCGGGGCCGGGCACGAACCTCATGAGGTCCTCCAGCGTGCAGCCGGGGTGGGCGATGAGGTGCCGGGCGGCGCCGACCACCTCGACGAGGTTGTGCGGAGCCATGCTCGTCGCCATGCCGACCGCGATACCGCTCGCCCCGTTGACGAGCAGGTTGGGGTAGGCAGCCGGGAGCACCTCCGGCTGGGTCTGCGTGTCGTCGTAGTTGGGCACGAAGTCGACCGTCGCCTCGTCGAGCCCGCCCACCATGAGCAGGGCAGCGGGAGCCATCCGGGCCTCGGTGTAGCGCGCCGCAGCCGGCCCGTCGTCGAGGGAGCCGAAGTTGCCGTGGCCGTCGACGAGGGGCAGGCGCATCGTGAACGGCTGGGCCATCCGCACGAGCGCGTCGTAGATCGCCTGGTCACCGTGCGGGTGGTACTTGCCCATGACCTCCCCGATGACCCGCTGGCACTTGACGTGACCGCGCTCCGGGCGCAGCCCGAGCTCGGCCATGCCGTAGAGGATGCGGCGCTGGACCGGTTTCAGGCCGTCACGGGCGTCCGGCAGTGCCCGGGAGTAGATGACCGAGTAGGAGTACTCGAGGAAGGCGTTGCGCATCTCCTCCTCGACGTCGATGTCGATGATCTTCTCGGAGAAGTCCGCGGTGCCCGCAGGAGGAGGTGGGGGACTGCTTCGACGCGCCATGCCGGGTGCTGCTCCTCGGGGGTCGTGGATGACAGGGGACGCCCCATCCTCACAAATGGCCGGTTGCCGCCTGAACAGGCTCGCCGCGCCCGGCTCCGAAGGCCCCCCAGTGGGTGACCTCGGCCGCGGTCCGCCGGTGCCGGCGCAGGCTCGGGCTGCGCGGTCCGGGCACGGCATACCCCATGGCGACGACCCCGACGACCGTGCGCCCGTCGGGGAGGGCGAGGGCCGCACGGACCGCCGCGGCTCGCGGCGCGGGCACGCCGAAGAACAGCCCTCCGAGGCCGTTGTCGACGGCCGTGAGCAGGATGAGCAGGGCCGCCATCCCCGTGTCGACGTCCCAGTACGGCACCGGCCAGCGGCCCTCGTCCCGGTCCGCCCAGCCCTTGTCGGGGGCTGCGTAGCGCTCAAGGTAGGCCTGCTTGTCCGAGCAGCAGACGATGAGCACCGGCGCGTCCCGGACCCCGGCGAGCCAGGGGCCCGGTTCCGCGTCGGGGTCGGTGCCCGCCCGCCAGAACCCCTCGCGCTCGGCCACGGAGCGGAGGACGACGAGGTCCCACCCCTGGCTGAACCCCGCACTCGGTGCCCGGACCGCGTTGGCCAGGCAGGTGTCGAGGGTGGCTTCAGGGACCGGCCGGTGGGGGTCGAAGCGGCGGACCATCCGGCGGCGCCGGACCACGGTGGAGAACTCCATGACCCAAGCATGCGGCCGGCCGGGCTCGTGGGAGCATGACGCATGGTCGACGAGCCCCGGCGCCCGGAGGGATACCCGGTGGCCTGGGAGGCCGACGTCGTGCTGCGGGACGGGTCGGTGGCGCATGTGCGTCCCATCGTGCCCGGGGACGCGGACGGCATCCGCACCTTCCACTCCCGCCAGTCCGAGGAGTCCATCTACCTGCGCTTCTTCGCTCCGCTGCGGGTCATCAGCGACCGCGACATCCACCGGTTCACGAACGTCGATTACGTCGACCGGGTCGCCCTCGTCGCGGTGGTGCGGGATGAGATCGTCGGCATCGGCCGGTTCGACAAGGTCGCGGGGGGCACCGCCGAGGTGGCGTTCAACATCTCCGACCACTTCCAGGGTCGCGGGGTGGGGTCCGTCCTGCTCGAGCACCTGGCGGTGATCGGCCAGGAGCGCGGGGTCGAGCGCTTCCTCGCCGAGGTCCTGCCGCAGAACCGCAAGATGCTCGGCGTGTTCAAGGACGCCGGCTACGAGCTCAGCCGCCGGTTCGAGGACGGGGTGGTCGCCGTCTCCTTCGACATCCGGCCGACCGAGCAGTCCACGGCCGTACGACGCGCCCGTGAGCACCGGGCCGAGTCGATCAGCCTCCGCCCGGTCCTGCTCCCTGCTCCTGTGGCGGTGGTGGGCGCGAGCCGGCGAGCGCACTCCGTCGGCCACCACCTGCTGCGCAACATCATCGAGGGCGGCTTCGCCGGGCCGGTGCACGCGGTCAACCGGGAGGCGCTCGAGGTCCTCGGACTGCCGACGCACGCGCGGGTGAGCGACATCCCGGGGCCGGTGGACCTCGCCGTCGTCGCCGTCCCCGCCGCCGCGGTGTCCGAGGTGGTGCAGGACTGCGCGGCCAAGGGTGTCAGGGCCCTGCTCGTCGCCAGCGCCGGTTTCGCCGAGACCGGGACGGAGCAGGGCGAGGCGCAGCAGGAGCAGGTGCGCCGCCTCGCGCGGCGCGGCGGGATGCGACTCGTCGGGCCGAACTCCTTCGGCGTGCTCAACACCAGCGCGAAGGTCCGCCTCAACGCCTCGCTCGCGCCCGAGATGCCGCCGAGCGGCACCCTGGGGCTCTTCGCCCAGAGCGGGGCCCTCGGCATCGCCATCCTCGCCTCGGCCGCCCGGCGCGGGCTCGGCGTCTCGGTGTTCGTCTCCGCGGGAAACCGGGTGGACGTGTCAGGCAACGACCTCATGCAGTACTGGATCGACGACCCGGACACCGATGCGGTGGGGCTGTACCTCGAGTCGATGGGCAACCCCCGCAAGTTCTCCCGGATTGCCAGGCAGCTCTCGGGCACCAAGCCGGTGATCGTCGTCAAGTCGGGCGTCTCCGCCTACAGCGTGCCGCCGGGGCACCGCACGAGGGCGACGACGGTGCGCCCCGAGGCGTTCGATGCGATGCTGCGCCAGGCGGGCGTCATCAGGGTCGAGAACGTCCACCAGCTGTTCGACGTGGCGCAGCTCGTCGTCCACCAGCCGCTCCCGCAGGGCGACCGGGTCGCCATCGTCGGGAACTCGGACGCGCTGGGCTCCCTCACCGCGCAGGCGGCCGTCAGCTGGGACCTGGTGGTCACCCACGGTCCGGTGTCATTGCCGGCCGAGGCGGACACGGAGACGTTCCGCTCGGCGCTGGTGGCCGCGTTCGCCGATCCCGACGTCGACAGCGTGCTCACCTGCTTCATCCCCCCGCTGGTCACTGACGACGAGGAGGTCGCGACTGCCGTTCGCGATACCGCTTCATCCTTCGATAAGCCTTGTGTGGCAACGTTTCTCGGGATGCGAGGCATCGACGAGTCGCTAGCCGCGAACCCGCCCGACCCCGGCGGCCGGGGTGTGGTCCGGCGCCGGATCGTCCCGGCATACGCCATGCCCGAGGACGCCGTCCGGGCCCTGGCCGCGGCCACGAGGTACGGCGAGTGGCGCGGGCGGGACCGGGGTCATCCGGTCGAGCCGACGGGGATCGACTCCGCGGTGGCCGACCGGCTCGTCGGCGCCGTCCTCACCGGCTCCCCGGAGGGACGCGCGCTGACCCGCGACGAGGCGGCTGAGGTGCTGCGCGCCTACGGCATCCGGCTCTGGCCGTCGGTGCTCGTCACGTGCGCGGACGACGCCGTCGCCGCGGCCGACCGGCTCGGGTACCCGGTCATCATCAAGTCGACCTCACCGGTGCTGCGTCACCAGCCCGGCCTCAGCGGTGTCCGCGCGGACCTGGGCAGCCCGGATGCGGTCCGCTCGGCGTTCGCGTCCCTCACCGAGCGGTGGGCGGACCTCGCGGGGAGGCACTTCGCGGTGCAGACCATGGCCGTCGCCGGGGTCTCCTGCGTCCTCGGCAGCACCGAGGACCCGCTCTTCGGGCCGGTCGTCCGCTTCTCGGTGGCCGGCCCGCCCACCGATCTGCTCGGTGACATCGGCTACCGCATCCCGCCGCTGACCGACGTGGACGTCTCCGACCTCATCTCGTCGGTCCGCGCCTCCCCGCTGTTGCACGGGCACCGTGGGGCGGTGCCGGTCCACCGGGCGGCGCTGGCGGACCTCGTCGGCCGGCTGTCGGTCCTCGCCGACGACAACCCCGACATCGCCTCGGTCGAGCTCAACCCGGTCAACGCGTGGCCGGGCGGCGCCGACGTCCTGGGGGCGGAGATCGTCGTGCGACCCGCGGACAACCGCCAGGACGCCGACCGCAGGGCCATGACCTGACCGGCACGCGCCCGGGGGCGCCGGCCCGCCCGCGAGGTGCGAGGATGACGCCATGTTCTCCCCGACCGACGCGACCTCGGGGGCACAGCTGCCAGCGGACCTGAGGGCGGCGGTCGAGCGGGCCGGGTACTACCCCGCCCTGGTGTGTGACGTGGTCGCCGCGGCGCTCGCCGGGGACGAGGTGGTCTCGCACGTGGTGCACCAGGAGACCACCTTCGACCAGGACACGGTGCGGCGGCACATCACGGTGCTCGCCGTGACCCGGACCCGGCTGGTCATCGCGCACGCCGACGACCACGACGAGCACGAGGCGAGTGGTTCCGTCGCGACCGCGACGAGCGAGACCGTGCCGCTGTCCGCCGTGCGTGGAGTCATGCTCGCGCACGTCGTGCTCTCGCCGGACAGCTACGTGCCCGGCTCCCTGGGGCGTGAGCTGACCCTCACCCTCGGGTGGGGCGCGGTCAGCCGCGTCGACCTCGTGCCGGCCACGTGCGGGGACCCTGACTGCGAGGCCGACCACGGGTTCGAGGGCACCGTCGCCTCCGACGACATCAGCCTGCGGATCAGCGCCGACGCCGACGGTGACGCCGCCCTGGCCTCCGCCATGCACTTCGCCCGGACCCTGTCCTCGGCCATCGGGGGGACGAGGCACCTGGCGTGAGCCTGGCCGGCCTGCCGCCTCCGCGCTACGACGACGCCGGGACGCTCGCGGCCGTCCTGCCCTCGGTGCTCACGAGCCTGGGCGGCACCGGGTATGCCGTGAGCGGCACCCTCGAGATGCTCCCCTCCCGGCGCGCCGTCGTCGTCCTCGTGGACGGGATGGGCGACGACCTGCTGCGTCGGCGCGGCGGTCACGCGCCCTTCCTGCGCGGGCACCTTCCCGCGGCATACCGCATCGACTGCGGGTTCCCCAGCACGACGGCGACCTCCATGGGGACCTTCGGCACCGGGCTGCCGCCGGGGTCGCACGGCCTGGTCGGCTATGAGGTCCTCGTCCCGGAGGCGGATCGCATCCTCAACGAGCTGTCCTGGGAGAACGGGCCCGACCCGGTCCGCTGGCAGCCGTGCCCGACGGCGTTCGAGGTCGCCGAGCAGCAGGGTATCGCCGTCACGCGGGTCGGTCCCGGGTACTTCGACGGGTCGGGACTGACCAACGCGGCCCTGCGCGGCGGCCGGTTCGTCGCGGCGGCCGGCCTGGACGCCAGGGTCCAGGCCGCGCTCGACGCGGTGCGCGCCTCCAGCCGCGCGCTCGTCTACCTCTACTGGGGCGATCTCGACAAGGTCGGTCACGTCTTCGGGTGCGAGTCGTGGGAGTGGGGCGACGAGCTCGAAAGCATCGACGCGGCGCTGCGCCGTCTGGTGGAGCAGGTGCCCTCCGACACCGCCGTCCACGTCACCGCCGACCACGGCATGGTCGACTCGCCGCACGAGCTGCGCATCGACCTCGCCGACCACCCGGACCTGCTGCAGGGCGTCCGGCACGTCGGCGGGGAGCCGCGATGCCTCCAGCTCTACTGCGCGCCCGGGGCGGCGCCGGACGTGCTGGCGACGTGGCGCGCCCGGGTCGGCGAACGGGCCTGGATCTCCTCCAGGCACGAGACGGTCGCGGCCGGGTGGTTCGGGGCGGTGCGCCCCGAGGTGACCGCGCGAATCGGTGACGTGCTCGTCGCGATGAAGGACACCTTCGCGGTCGTCCACACCGGCCACACCCGTCCGGAGATTCTGGCCCTGCGCGGGCTGCACGGGTCGGTGACACCGCAGGAGCGCTCGATCCCACTGCTCCGGTTCCCGGCCCGGGACGCCTGACCGGGACTGCTGACCGGGACTGCCGACCGGGACGGCTGACCGGGACGCCCGACCGGGGAGCGGCGGGGAACCACCGGCGCAGTTCCGCAGCACTCAGTCCCGGCTGCGCGCCCCGAACATGATGTCGTCCCAGCTGGGGACCGGCGTGCGCCCGCTCCTGCGCGGGTGGGCGCGTCCCTTGTCGGTGGTCCGG
>JBPCOG010000128.1:0-17391 GCA_051000455.1 Lapillicoccus sp.
CGGGCCCAGTCTGGAGCGGCGCAGGTGAGCACGCCGGTGGCCCAGCCGGTGTGGGCTGGGTGCGGGGCGGGGTCATTCTCGGCTTGGTGGTCGGGGTGGCCTCGTGAGGTGGTGGTCGTAGGAGCCGCCGGTCAGGTCCCAGGTGATGCTTCCGTGCGGGGTGAGGTGTCCGGCGAGGCGCCGGTCGTGCACGAGGTGGTGGTGGTAGCCGCACAGCAGGGCCGCGTTGGCCAGGTCGGTGGGTCCGCCGTCGAGCCAGTGAGTCAGGTGGTGCGCGTCGCACCATTGGGCGGGCATGGTGCACCCGGGGAGGGTGCAGCCGCCGTCGCGCAGCCACAGCGCATTGGTCTGGGCGGGGGTGAAGCACCGGGTGGTGTGCCCGAGGTCGAGGACCTGGCTGGGGCCACCGAGCAGGACGGGGGTGATCGCGGCGTCGCAGGCCAGCCGGCGTACCGTACCGGGAGCCAGTAGCGTCCCGGCGTCCGGGCCACCGAGAGGGGCGGCGGCGCCGAGCCCGGCTCGTAGCTGGTCCAGGTCCATGCTCAGCAGCAGCTGGGTCTTGGCCGAGGCCGGCACCCCGTTCGCCGCGGCGACCCCGCGGCGGACGATCTCCACCAGGGCTTCCCCACGGCGCCGGTCGCTGCCGCGCAGGTCGGGGCGGCCGTCGGCGGGGCGCGGGGCGGCGAGCGGGCTGAGGGCGGCTTCCAGGACGGCCTTGGCCTCCACGTCCAGGCGCAGCCGGTACTCGAAGAGCCCGTCGCCGTCGTCCCAGGGCTGGGACAGGCCCACCCGCCGCCGGGCTCGGTCCTGGATCTGCTGCAGCTCCCCCACCCGGCCGTACTCGGCCAGCAGCGCCGGGCGCAGCGCCCGGATCTGCCGCGGTCCGCCGGACTCGGCGATGGCGACCAGACCGGCCCACACCGTGGGCCGGGCCTGCTGCGTCAGGCGGGTCTCGAGCCGGTCCATCTCCGCCAGCACGACGCTCGCGTTGCGCACCGAGACCCGCCCGTCCACGACAGCTTCTCGCAGCGGGCGCGCCGGCGGGGCGCTGGTACCGACGACGACGTCATGGAGCAGCTTCGCGCCGCCCGGGCCCAGGCCGGGGGCCCACTGCAGCACCCACCCGACCCCGGCACCGGCCAGGGAACTGGTGGTCTCCCCGCGGTCCCTGGCCTCCGAAAGGACCGCGACCCGCGCGGCCTCCAGCAGCCGGGCCGCGTCGTCCAGCCGCGAAACACCTCCCCGAGATCCGGACCCTGTCCTTGCCACAACACGTCACCGATCCCGGTCATCGCCGCGCCGAAGGAGGCGATCGCCTCGCGTCGCGCCGCCAGAGTCAGCTGCCCCGCCATACCCCAAACCTAGCTCCGAGCACCGACACCCCAACCGCCTGCAAACAACCGAGCACTCCTGCCCACAAACAGGATTCGCGGAATCGGGTCCAAGCCGACGGCGGCCGGCGCGCTGCCGCGCCGTCGTCGGCGGGCCGACGAAGACCGGCGAAGTTCGACGTCACCGGGCTGAGCGCCCCGGAGGAGCGAGCAACCCGACGAGCCCCGCCACCATGCACCACAGGGTGACCGGGTTGGCCGCCAGCCGCTCCCACAGTCCCAGCTCCGCCGGCCTCAGGACGTCGAAGACGAGCAGGGAGCTGAGTCCCAACACACCTGACAGGACGCTGTATGCCGCGAACCGGACTGCCGCAGGCGCCGCCCGGGGACCATCGCAGGTGTAGCGCCGGATCGCCAAGCCTGTCGCGACCGTCGCGAGGTTGCCGCCGCCGATCGCGAGGACCGCCCCGGCACCGTGCAACGGGTTGCCAACTGCCTCTGCCTCGAGCGACTCCGGAAAGAGGCCCACCATGGCGACGCCAACGGCGTGCGTGGTCCACAGCAGGGTGACCGCCCACCGTGGCACTCCCCACGGGATGTTCGGTGACAGGGTGACGACCGCGACAAGGACGAGCAGGCCCTGGACGAAGAACGCGGTGTTCATCACCGCGTGCAGCGGCGAGCAGACGTCGCGCCCGGAGAGGACTGCACAGTCCGTGACACCCAGGTCGCTGATGTACCTGCGCGTGAAGCTGTAGGTCGGCGAGACCCAACCGGCCGCGGTGACGGCCTCGGCGAGGAAGTACTGCGCGGTCAGCAGCAGGGCGAGCAGGCCCACCAGCGTCCGGCGTGGAGGGGGCGACCGCCGCCGGCCAGGGCCAGCGGCGCCGCTGACGTCGGGCAGGCTCACGGCCCGCGCCTCGCTTGTCCGCCCGAGCCGAGGGGACGCTGCGGGCGCCCGTCATCGGTCGGCCCCAGACCTCCTTGGCAGCCGGGGCAGTAGAACATCGTGCGCTGCCGGGGTGCCTCCCCGACCATGGCCACGCGGACCGTGCCGCCGCATCGCCGGCACGGTCGCCCGGAGCGCGCGTGGACGTAGGTGGTCTCGCCATGCCTGCGGGTGCCGGTCGTGCTGGGCACGGCCCGGTGACGGTTGACGTCGAGCAGGGTGTGAACCCGCTCGAGGAGACGGTCCAACTCCTCGGCGGTGAGCCCGCCGGGAGGGCGCCAGGGCCCCACTCGTTCGAGGAACAGCGACTCGGCGGCGTACATCGTGCCGACGCCGGCGAGGTTTCGCTGGTCGAGCAGCGCAGAGCCGATGCTCGTCCCGTCGGCCCTCAGCCGACGGGCAGCCTCCACCTGGTCCCAGTCGCCGCCGAGCAGGTCCGGGCCGAGATGCCCGAGCAGCACGTCCTCCTCGGCGGTGGCAATGAGGTGCAGGTCCCCGAGGCGCACTCCGAGCGCGGTCCACTCCGCCGTGCCCATGACGGCCCGGATCTGCTGGTTGCGCAGGACCTGCGAAGTGACCGAGGCTGCCGCCTGGATGCGCCACTGTCCCTCCATCCTCAGATGCGAGTGCACGGTCAGTCCGGAGTCGAGCCGGTGCAGGATGTTCTTGCCACGGGAGACGACCTCGGTGGTGCGCATCCCGGTCAGCGCCGCCGTCGACAGCTGCGGCCACCGCAGCTCCGCCCTTCTGAGGACCTGGTCGGCGAAGACCTGGTGCAGACGCTGGGCGGTGCGCCACACCGTGTCGCCTTCAGGCACCGCGTCGCGGCCGCGCCGGGACCACCGAGGGGCTCATCGTCGCAGCCGCAGCCCACGGGGAGTGGCATGGAAGCCGGCGCGGGACAGCGCCTCCGCCAACGGGTGTCCCGAGCCGAGCAGCGCCGCCCCGTCGGTCTTCTCCACGGTGAGCCTGCCGAGGGCGCCGTCGCGGACCGAGAGCGCGAGGGCGTCCGCACCGGTCTGCAGCAGGTCCGGGTCTTCGGTCCAGGTGAGCAGGGTCCTTCCGCCCCGCTCGACGTAGAGGGTCAGCTCACCGTCGACGAGCAGGACGAGTGCCCCCGCCTTGCGGGCCGGCTGGTGACCGCGGCCACCGGACCCGGCAGCGCTGTCGCTGAGGTCGGGGACCGGTCGGTCCGGCCATGGCAGCGCCGCCCCGTAGGGGTTGGCCGGGTCGCACGCCGCGAGGACCAGGGCAGTGGCGTCTGGGGGACCGCGACGTCCCGCTCCCAGCGGCCGGCTCTGCGCGCGCAGCCGGTCCACCGCCCCCGTGGTGGCGAACTGGGCGGCGCCGAGGCCTTCGACGAAGTACCCGCGTCTGACGCGCCCGGACTCCTCTGCTGCTGCGAGCACCCGGTAGACGCCAGCGAATCCGCCCGGAACTCCTTCTGCGACAACGCTTCCACGCGTGAGTATGCCGTACCGGTCGAGGAGGACCTCGGCCGTGGCGTACGCGACCACGGTGGCGTCGGACTCCACGTCGGGCAGGAGCGACCACCGACCGGCGGCCTCGGCCGGCGCACCGCGGGCTGGGAGTCCCGGACGGGCGCCGCTGGGCCGCCCGCCCAGCGCACCGAGGGAACCGGCGCGGCCGGCATACCTGGTCCTGCGGGGTCCTGAGGGACGACGCCGGTGCGCGGTCCGCCCCCCCGCGAGCAGGGCGCGCAGGGGGGTGAGGGTGTCGTTGGTCAGGCGTCCGGCCCAGACCAGGTCCCACAGCACCGAGACGAGCTCCTGGTCGTCGTCGCTGCCCACGGCGTCGGACAGGGTCCGGAAGAAGAAGGCGCCCCCGCCGGCGAGCGCGTCGAGCGCCGCCCGGTGCGTCGCGCCGAGGTCGGGCGTGGCGTCCTGACCGGCTGGGGGGGCGGGCATGGTCAGTGGTGCGAGGTCGGCGAGATGCAGTGACACCCAGCCGTCGTCGCCCGGTAGCGATCCGTGGCCGCGCCAGAGCACCTCGCCGGTGGACGTGAGCTCGTCGAGCAGGGCGGGGGAGTACCCGGCTACCCTCGCCGGGAGCACGAGCGTCTCGAGGGCGCTCGCCGGGAGCACCGCCCCGCTCAGCTGCTCGACCGCCCTGAGCAGGCCCTCGTGACCCCGCTGGGCCCCACCGACGCCCTGCCACGCCGGCAGGAACCGCGCCAGGTCAGTGGGCGTGACCGGCTCGACCTCCGCGCGCAGGGCGGCGAGGGAACGCCGACGAAGGATTCGCAGGACCTCGGCGTCGCAGAAGTCCGTCCCGGATGTCCTGTGGGGGCCCGCGAGCGGTCTCAGCTCCCCCTCGGCGACCCGGCCCGCTCCGACCAGCCGGCGGAGGGTGTCGACGGCCACCACCTGGCCCAGGCCCAGCCACCCGGCGACCTCGACGGCCGAGAAGGGGCCGTGGGTGCGGGCGTACCGGGCCACCAGGTCCCCCAAGGGGTCGGGGACCGGAGTGAGGAAGGCGTCGGGCAGACCGACCGGCAGGGAGCACCCGAGCGCGTCCCTCAGCCGTCCGGCGTCCTCGACCGCGGCCCAGCGTTCCTGGCCGGCGACCCGCACCCGCATGACCCGGCGGGCCCCCTCGAGCTCGACGAGCCAGGCGCCGACCTCCCGGACGCCGGCAGCGTCGGCCGTCCGTGCGACGACCTCGTCCAGGGAGAGCGCCCCCAGGGTCCGGAGGAGGTCGGCGACGTCCTCCGCGTCCCGGCACCGGCGCTCCGGTGCGAGCCGCTGAAGCTCGGCCTCCGTCCGGGCGACGGCCTCCGGGTCGAGCAGGTCCCGGAGGGACAGCGCCTCCCCCCGGCCGAGCAGCTCGGCCAGCAGGGTGGGGTCGAGCGAGAGGGCCGCGGCCCGCTTCTCGGCGAGGGGCGAGTCGCCTTCGTAGATGAACTGCGCGACGTAGCCGAAGGTCAGGGACCGGGCGAACGGCGAGGGCTGGCTCGTCTCGACGCTGACGACCTCGACCGCGCGGGAGCGGATGCGGCTCATGAGGCTGACCAGCGCCGGCACGTCATAGACGTCCTGGACGCACTCGCGGACCGTCTCGAGGATGATGGGGAAGGAGGCGTACTGGCTGGCGACCTCGAGCAGCTGGGCCGAGCGCTGTCGCTGCTGCCACAGGGCCTGGCGCCGGTCGGGGCGCCGGCGGGGGAGCAGCAGCGCGCGGGCAGCGCACTCGCGGAACCTCGCCGCGAACAGCGCGGAGCCGCCGATCTGGCCGGTGACGAGGTCGTGGACCTCGTCCGGGTCGAGCATGACCAGTCCGAGCAGCTCCGCTCCCACCTCGCTCGTCAGGCGCCCGCCCGCGGCCGTCGTCTGCCTCGCGCCCGGCCCCTGCCCCGCGCCCGGCCCCTGCCCCGCGCCCGGCCCCTGCCGCGCGCCCGCGCTCCCACCGAGGTCGTCCAGCTCGATGTCCGGCAGGCGCAGGACGATCCCGTCGTCGCCGTGCATCGCCTGCACGTCGACGCCGAACCGCTCGCGCATCCGGGCCGCGACGCACAGGGCCCACGGCGCGTGCACCTGGCCGCCGAAGGGGGAGAGCACGGCGATGCGCCAATCGCCCAGCTCGTCGCGAAACCGCTCGACGACGATCGTCCGGTCGCTGGGCAGGTGCCGGGTCGCCTCGCGTTGCTCCTGGAGGTAGGCGAGCAGGTTCTCGGTGGCCCACGCGTCCAGTCCCAGGGCCGCAAGGCGGGCCCGGGCCGCGTCGACGGGGGCCGCGCACACCTCCCGCACGAACGCGCCGACAGCGGTGCCGAGCTCGGCGGGGCGCCCGAGGGCGTCACCCCTCCAGAACGGCAGCCGTCCCGGCACGCCGGGGGCCGGGGAGACCAGCACCCGGTCGTGGGTGATGTCCTCGATGCGCCAGCTGGACGTGCCGAGGGCGAACACGTCGCCGACGCGCGACTCGTAGACCATCTCCTCGTCGAGCTCGCCGACCCGTCGGCCGGCGCCCTCACGGCCGGCGAGGAAGACGGCATACAGGCCCCGGTCGGGGATGGTGCCACCGGAGGTGACGGCAAGGCGCTGGGCGCCGCGCCGGCCGCTCAGCGTGCCGGAGACCCGGTCCCAGACGATGCGCGGTCGCAGCTCGGCGAACTCGTCGGACGGGTAGCGCCCCGACAGCATGTCGAGCACCGACTCGAGGACGGACCGCGGCAGCGCCGTGAACGGGGCGGCCCGGCGCACCAGGGCCTCGAGCTCGTCGACAGTCCAGTCGTCGAGGGCACACATGGCGACGACGTGCTGGGCGAGCACATCGACCGGGTTGGTCGGCACCCGCAGGGTCTCGATGGCTCCGGCCCGCATCCGTTCCACGACGACGGCGCTCTGCACGAGGTCGCCGCGGAACTTCGGGAACACCACCCCGTGGGACACCGCCCCCACCTGGTGCCCCGCCCGGCCGACACGCTGCAGGCCGCTGGCCACGCTCGGGGGCGACTCGACCTGCACGACGAGGTCGATCGCGCCCATGTCGATGCCAAGCTCGAGGCTGCTCGTCGCGACGACCGCGGGCAGCCGGGCGGCCTTGAGCTCCTCCTCGATCAGCGCGCGCTGCTCCTTGCTCACTGAACCGTGGTGGGCCCGGGCGAGCACGGCCGCGGCCCTGGTGCTCGCTCCCGACTGCGCCATGACCTCGGCGGCAGGACGGGTATGCCGGGGGGTCGCCTGCGCCGCGGCACGGGTATGCCGCGAGGCGACCTCAGCGTCGGGCGCCTCAGCGTCGAGGGCCGCCTCAGCGTCGAGGGGCGCCTCAGCGTCGGCCGCCTCAGCGTCGAGGGCCGCCGCGGTGAGCCGTTCCTGCCAGATCTCGTTGAGCCTGGCGGTCAACCGCTCGGCGAGCCGTCTGGAGTTCGCGAACACGAGGGTCGAGCGGTGCCCGGCGATGAGGTCGACGATGCGCTCCTCGACGTGCGGCCAGATCGAGGAGCGCTTCTGCGCGCCGGCGGCCGGCCCGGACAGGTCGTCGGTCAGCTCCCCCAGCGAGGACATGTCGGCGATGGGTACGACGACCCGAAGGTCCCACTCCTTGGTCGACGCCGGCTGCACGATCTCGACCGGCCGACCGCCGGCGAGGAAGCGGGCCACCTCCTCCACGGGTCGGACGGTCGCGGACAGGCCGACCCGCTGAGCCGGTCGATCGAGGAGGGCGTCGAGGCGTTCGAGGGTGAGTGACAGGTGGGCGCCGCGCTTCGAGCTCGCGACGGCGTGGACCTCGTCGAGGATGACCGTCTCGACACCGGTCAGCGACTCGCGGGCGCTCGAGGTGAGCATGAGGAAGAGGGACTCAGGAGTGGTGATGAGGATGTCCGTCGGCCGGCGCGCGAAGGCGCGCCGCTCCGTGGCGGGCGTGTCCCCGGAGCGGACCGCGACACTGATGTCCGGCGCCGGCATACCAAGGCGAACCGCCGCGTGGCCGATGCCCACGAGGGGCGAGCGCAGGTTGCGTTCGACATCGACCGCGAGGGCCTTGAGTGGTGACACGTAGAGCACCCGGCACCGGCGTCTGGCGTCCTCCGGCGGCGGTGACGTCGCGAGGCGGTCCAGGGCCCAGAGGAACGCCGACAGGGTCTTGCCCGAGCCGGTCGGGGCGACGACGAGGGTGTGCCGCCCCGAGCTGATCGCGCCCCACGCGCCGCCCTGGGCGGGGGTGGGCTCGTGGAAGGAGCTCCGGAACCACGCCTCGGTGGCGGGGGAGAAGCGGCTGAGCACGTCCTCGGTCATCGTGGCGCCCAGCCTGCCACGTCGCACCCACAGAACACCTACCCGCTCATGCCCTCGGCCGCTGACGCGCCCGGTCCGGCCGCCGAGCCGTTGGGCATCTACCGGGGGCTGCTCAGTTGCCGACCACGCGAAGGGCGAACGTCGCGTTGCCCTCTCCGGTGACAGCGAGGGAGAGCCCGACCGAGCGCATGGCCTGGACGAATTCCCGGGAGTCCTTGGGAACCCTGTCGAGGTAGTAGGGCTCGAGCTTGTCCAGGTCCACGAAGATCCCGGCGTTGGCCTTGTCGCCGTCCGCGACCGCGAGCTTGAACGCGCCGGACCCCCCGAGGTTGCCACCCGTCTGCAGACTGGCGAGGTAGTCCTCGGACGTGGCCACGTAGAGGGTGTCGCCGTCGACGCGTTGCTTGACCACCGAGTCGGCTCCCGACTTCTGGACCAGGGCCTTGACCAGCTGGTCGGCCCGACGGCCGTCGGTCGTCACCGCCTTGAGTCCGACTGTGGGCGCCTTGCCCCCCAGGTTCCTCAGGTCCTGCTCCGGCAGGGCGAGCGTGAGGCTCTTGCCGAGCAGCACCTGCAGGTCGTCGGGGAGCTTGACACCGAGCTCCCGCTCGACCCTGGACAACGTGTCGGCCCCTGCCCGCGTGGAACCGATCGCCTTCTGGATGTCGGGCCATGCCCTGCCGAGCGCGTCGCCGAGACCGCTCAGCTGGACGGCGGCCACCGTGTTGTCGGGCAGCTTGGCCATGCCGCCGGTGCCGGCGTCGAGCTTGGGCAGGTTCTTGACACCCTGGAGGACACCGGCGAGCTCGACATAGTCGGCTTCGAACCGGACCGCGACGGCCCCGTGGCCAATGCCCTGTAGGTCGGGGCCCGCGGTCGCCTTGCCGCCTGTCCCTGTCATGGTCGAGGCCAGGTTCGCAAGCCCCTTGCCGTCGAACCACACTGAGGCGATGCCCTGCTCCCCGAGCACCTTCATGTCACTGGCGTACGTCGCGTTACCCGCCAGCGAGCCCTTGTCGAGTGCACCGAGGAGCGAGGCGCCCGTTCCCTTCGGTGAGAACAGCGCAAAGCCGTTCCTGAGGTTGAGGTCCGTGTCGTTCCTGCCGGAGGCACTGGTGATCCTGGCGATGCCGTCCCTGGCCTTGCCCTCGTCGGTCACCTGCAGAGCGAGGACCGTGTTGGGCTTGTCCTTCGTGCCGCCCGGCAGGAGCGCCAACGCGACGCGGTCCCCGACCCAGGGCTTGACGTCCGTCTGGTAGCTGACCGACTTGAGCTTGGGGTTGGAGGAGGCGATGAGGTTCCACAGCTGTTCGCGAAGGTCGCCGTCCTTGCTCTGGGCTTCCTTCAGCTTGGGGATCTTGTTGAGGAAGCGGACGGCGGCGATCTTCTGGCCGGCGGAGGGGTCGACGTCGAGGCGCAGGTAGGCGACCGCGTCCGCGGGGATGACCGTGTCGGGCTGGCCGCCGTGGGCTGCGAGCTTCTGGTAGGCGAACAGGCCGGCGCCCCCGACGAGGACGACGACGGCGACGAGCGCGGCGACGAGCAGGACGCGGACGGGACCTCCGCTCCTGCGGCCGGTGCTCTGTGGGGGTGGCCCGAACTGGACCCCCTGGGCGCCCGTGGGGCCGGTGGGGGCACCGGGTCCCTGCGGCGGGTAGCCCTGCGGCGGGTAGCCCTGCGGCGGGTGTCCCTGCGGCGGGTAGGGCTGCGGGGGGTGTCCCTGCGGCGGGTAGCCCTGGGAGGGGTAGCCCTGCGGGGGGTAGGGCTGCGGGGGGTAGCCCTGGGAGGGCGCCTGCTGCGGCATCGGCCGGGTGGGGTCCGGGGGGCCCGTCGGCGCGCTGGGCGCAGCCGGCGGGGCTGGTTGCTGCGCGTCCGGGTCGCCGGCGCCGGGGCCGCTGGACTGTGTCATGTGCATCCCCCCTGAGAGATACGAGTAGACATGAGAACAGTACGACACGCGGCGGCCCGTGGCGCGGGTTTCGCGTGCACCGGCATACCGCCGGTGAACGTGGCCGTGCCACACTCGCGCGGTGCGGCTGAGCGAGTTCTGGGAGCTGGTGAACGAGGAGTTCGGGCCTGCGTATGCGGCATCGCTGGCTCACGACCACACGCTCAGCTCGCTGGGGAGCCGGACCGCGACCGAGGCCCTCGCGGCGGGCGTGGCGCCCCGGGCGGTGTGGGTCGCCCTGTGCGACGACATGGACATCCCGTCGGAACGACGGCTCGGGCCGGACCTCAGGCAGCCCCCCCGCCACTGACCGGTCGCGACGAATTGGGCTTGCGGAGGTGTCGGTCACCGCAGCTAGCCTTGCGCGGTGACGGACGGCGGGGGGACGGCGGCGACGGGGCTGGCGGGCGCGGGCGGCGAGCGGCAGCGGACCGACGGCTCCGACGAGGTCGAAGTCGAGGTCGAGGACGAGGTGCTTCTCGAGGCACGTGGGCTGACGAAACGCTTCGGGGAGCTCACCGCGGTCGACGGCATCGACTTCGCGGTGCGGCGCGGGGAGGCGTTCGGGTTCCTCGGGCCCAACGGGGCCGGCAAGTCCTCGACGATGAAGATGATCGGCTGCGTGTCACCGGTGACGTCCGGGTGGCTGCGGCTCTTCGGGCAGGACCCGGCGACCGACGGCTCGCAGATCCGGGCCCGGCTCGGTGTGGTCCCGCAGAAGGACACCCTCGACGAGGAGCTGACCGTCGAGGAGAACCTCTGGATCTACGGGCGCTACTTCGGCCTGTCCCGCGCGCAGGTGCGCTCGCGCGCCGTCGAGCTGTTCGAGTTCGCCCAGCTGGGCGAGCGGGCACGCGACCGGGTCGAGCCGCTCTCCGGCGGCATGAAGCGGCGCCTGACGATCGCCCGGTCGCTCATCAACGACCCGCGGATCCTCCTGCTCGACGAGCCCACCACCGGGCTCGACCCGCAGGCTCGGCACGTCCTCTGGGACCGTCTGTTCCGCCTCAAGCGCTCCGGGGTGACCCTCGTGCTGACCACGCACTACATGGACGAGGCGGAGCAGCTGTGCGACCGGCTCGTCGTCATGGACAAGGGCCGGATCGTCGCCCAGGGGTCCCCGCGCGAGCTCATCGACCTGCACGCGACCCGCGAGGTCCTCGAGCTGCGCTTCGACCACGACGAGCAGCGGCACTTCGCAGACCAGGTCCTCGGCGTCGGTGAGCGCGTCGAGGTGCTGCCCGACCGGGTCCTCGTCTACGCCGACGACGGCGACGAGGCGATGGCGACGATCCACGCCCGCGGGGTGGAGCCGCTGTCCTCGCTGGTGCGCCGCTCGACGCTCGAGGACGTGTTCCTCAGGCTCACCGGACGGACGCTGGTTGACTGATGGGTGCGACGACGGGTGAGTATGCCGGGTCAGCCGCCGGGCGCGACGGCCCGGCGCGGCGGCCGCTGGCGGCCTCGACCGCTCGGGGACCGCGCGGGTGGCTCCCGGTCTACGAGTACCGGATGCGCGTCTACCGCCGGGTCTGGCGCGGCAGCCTCGGAAGCCGCATCCTCAGCCCGCTGCTGTTCCTGCTGGCGATGGGTCTCGGACTCGGGTCATTGGTGGACAAGGGAAGCGGCGGCATCCCGCACGCCGGCGTCGTCACCCCCTACCTGCTGTTCATCGTCCCGGCCATCATCGCGAGCCAGGCGATGTTCACCGCGATGGGGGAGTCCACCTGGCCGGTGCTCGGGGCGATCCGGTGGAGCGGCGTCTTCTACGCGATGCTCGCCTCGCCACTGCGGGTCGTCGACGTCCTCAGGGGCCACTTCGCCTTCGTGGCCACCCAGCTCACCATGGCGACGGCGATCTTCATGGCCGTCTCGGCCGCGTTCGGGGGGTTCCGGTCGTGGCTGGCACTACTGTGCCTGCCGGTCTCGGTCCTCACCGGGATGGCCTTCACCACGCTGGTGACGGCCTTCTCCGGCCAGCAGGAGAGCGACACCGGCTTCAACGTCCTCTTCCGGCTCGTCATGACCCCCCTCATGCTCTTCTCGGGCACCTTTTTCCCCATCGAGGCGCTGCCCCTCTGGCTGCGTCCCGCGGCCTGGGTGACCCCGCTCTGGCACGGCGTCGAGGCCAACCGGGCGCTCAGCCTGGGGCAGGGCAGCGCCGTCGCGGTGCTGGGCCACGTCGCGGCGCTCGTCGCCTTCTGCGCCGGCGGCTGGTGGCTCGCCGTCCGCTCGTTCCAGGGGAGGCTGGTCGTGTGAGCGCGGCCGCGCCGCCGCGGGGCACTGGCCGCACGGCATACCGGCTGGTGCGGTTGGTCCCCGTCCCGGCAGGAGCGGGTCTGGCTCGGGTGCTCGTCGAGCGCAACATGATGAGCTTCCGGCACGGATGGCTCACGCTGCTCACCGGCTTCGCCGAGCCGGTCTTCTACCTCTTCTCCCTCGGGATCGGGCTGGGTGCGCTGATCGACCGAGTGACGACCGACAACGGCAGCAGGGTCCCGTATGCCGTGTTCGTCGCCCCCGCGCTGCTCGCCTCCTCGGCGATGAACGGCGCGATCTTCGACTCGACCTTCAACGTGTTCTTCAAGCTCAAGTACGCCAAGCTCTACGACTCGGTCCTCGCCACCTCGATGGGGCCGCGGGACGTCGCGGTCGGCGAGATCGCCTGGTCCCTGCTGCGGGGCACGTTCTACTCGACGGCCTTCCTCGGCGTCGCCTGGGCCGCTGGCACGGTGTCGAGCTGGTGGGCGCTGCTGGCGCTGCCGGCGGCGACGTTCATCGGGTTCGCGTTCGCCGCCGTCGGGATGTTCCTCACGACGTTCATGCGCTCCTGGGTCGACTTCGACTACGTCACCCTCGCCATCCAGCCGATGTTCCTCTTCTCCGCGACGTTCTTCCCGCTCTCGGCCTACCCGGGCGCGGCCCAGTGGGTCGTCGCAGCCACGCCCCTCTACCACGGCGTCGCGCTGGAGCGGGCGCTCATGCTCGGCGAGGTCGGCCCCGGGCTGCTCTGGCACGTGGGCTACCTGCTCGCGCTCGGCCTCGTCGGGCTCGTCGGCGCCGGGCGGCGGATCGAGAAGCTGCTGCTGTCCTGAGTGTCGGCGTGTCGGGGATCCTTCGAACGTCTGTTCGGTAGCCTGTCCTGCACAGGAGCAGTCCCGGGGTCCCTCGATCCACAGGTACGTCAGGTGGTCCGTACCGGGTGTCGGTGCTCGCTTCTAACGTCTGACCCGACAACACACGAGTGCTTGTGGCGCGGGTCGCAGGTAGACGGCGGACCTCGACACAGAAAAGGTGGGCGACATGCCAGCAGCAAGTCCAGACCGGGCCAAGGCGCTCGACACGGTGATGGGCCAGATCGAGAAGCAGCACGGCAAGGGGGCCGTCATGCGGCTCGGCGACAACGTGCGCCCGCCGATCGAGGTCATCCCCACCGGGTCCATCGCCCTTGACGTGGCGCTCGGCATCGGTGGGCTCCCACGGGGCCGGGTGGTGGAGATATACGGCCCGGAGGCGTCGGGGAAGACCACCGTGGCCCTGCACGCGGTCGCCAGCGCGCAGAAGGCCGGCGGGATCGCGGCGTTCATCGACGCGGAGCATGCGCTCGACCCCGACTACGCCAAGAAGCTCGGTGTGGACACCGACGCGCTGCTCGTGTCCCAGCCCGACACCGGGGAGCAGGCGCTGGAGATCGCCGACATGCTCATCCGCTCCGGCGCGATCGACGTCATCGTCATCGACTCGGTGGCCGCCCTCGTGCCACGCGCCGAGATCGAGGGAGAGATGGGCGACAGCCACGTCGGCCTGCAGGCCCGCCTGATGTCCCAGGCGTTGCGCAAGATCACCGGCGCCCTCAACAACACCGGGACGACCGCGATCTTCATCAACCAGCTGCGCGAGAAGATCGGGGTGATGTTCGGCTGCTTCAGCTACGACACGCGCGTCACCCTGGCCGACGGCACGACGGAGCAGATCGGCAAGATCGTCACCGAGCGGATGCCGGTCGAGGTGCTGACCTATGACGCCGGGCGCAACGAGGTCGTGGCGCGCCCGGTCACCAGCTGGTTCGACAACGGTGCGACCGAGCGTTTCCTGCAGCTCACGACGGCCCGGCCGGACGGCGCCGGACAGTCGCAGCTCGGGGTGACGGCCAACCACCTCGTGCGCACTCCGGGGGGATGGCGGGAGGCCGGCGAGATCCTCGCCGGGGACCGGGTCCTCGCCGAGGGGACTGTCCGCCTCAGCGACCAGCAGTGGCAGGTCGGGGTCGGTTGCCTCATGGGTGACGCGCACCTGGCGCCGCACGGGCGCGACGGTTTCGGCGTGGCCCTGCGGTCCGGGGGCGGTCCAGAACGGGTCGAGTACCTCGACTGGAAGGCATCGCTGTTCGCCAACATTCCGCAGTCCCGACACGTCGGCAGCCAGGGCTCGGCCCACGTCCGGCTCGCGCCGCTCCCCGAGCTGGACGTGCTGGGTGAGGTCATGCACTGGGGCGACGGCAAGACGCACCTCACCGACGACGTCATCAAGGCGCTGACTCCGCTGTCACTGGCCATCTGGTACATGGACAACGGCACCTTCGTCCCGCGGTCGACCGGCATCCGGGAGCGGACGGCTGGTGGGAGCGGGCGCGCCGAGGTCGACGTCGAGGCGATGAGCACGGGCAGTCGGGACCGGCTCGCGGCGTGCCTGCGGGACGTGCACGGCGTCGACTGCTCGGTGTCGCTCCGCGGGCCGATGCGAAGGGCCGTCCTGACGATGACCCCGGCAGCAACGTCCCGGTTCCATGAGATCGTCGCTGCGTTCATCCATCCCTCGATGGCCCACCAGCTGCTGCCGGGACTGCCGGGGCAGTTCTCGCTCGAGCCGGTGTTCGCCGAACCGAGACGTCAGCTGATGCCGGTGCGCGTCCTCGACGTCCGGGTCAAGGCACCGACGCGATCGATGCACAGGTTCGACCTCGAGGTGGCGGGCACGCACAACTACTTCGTCGACGGGGTGATGGTCCACAACAGCCCGGAGACGACGACGGGCGGAAAGGCGCTGAAGTTCTACGCGTCCATCCGGCTCGACGTGCGCCGGATCGAGACCCTCAAGGACGGCTCGGACGCGATCGGCAACCGCACCCGCGTCAAGGTCGTCAAGAACAAGGTGTCGCCACCCTTCAAGCAGGCCGAGTTCGACATCATCTACGGCCACGGCATCTCCCGCGAGGGCGGCCTGATCGACATGGGCGTCGAGCAGGGCTTCGTCCGCAAGGCCGGCGCCTGGTACACCTACGACGGGGACCAGCTCGGCCAGGGCAAGGAGAACGCCCGGACGTTCCTGCGGGACAACCCCGACCTCGCCGACGAGATCGAGAAGAAGATCAAGGAGAAGCTCGGGATCGGTCCGCAGATCGACAAGCCGGCCGTGCCCGACGTGCCGGTCGACTTCTGACCGGTATGCCGTCCCGGCGCGACGCCGCGGCCGCCGCGCTGGAACGCGCGGAGGCCGTGGCACGTCCCAGGGGTGGACCGGTTCCCGATCCTCAGCGCGAGGGACGGGAGCCGGATCCCCACGACATCGCTCGGGCCATCGTCCTCAAGCAGCTGTCGATGGCGCCGCGGAGCCGGGCGCAGCTCGAGGACAAGCTCCGGGCGCGCAACTGCGCCGACGACGTCGCTCAGCGGGTGCTCGACCGGATGAGCGAGGTCGGCCTCGTCGACGACAAGGCCTTCGCGGAGATGCTGGTGCGCTCCAAGCGGGCCAGTCGAGGTCTCGCCAAGCGCGCCCTCGCCCAGGAGCTGCGGACGAAGGGCATCGACGACGAGCTCGTGAAAGGGACGCTCGGCTCCCTCGACGACGAGTCGGAGCGTGCCCTCGCCGAGGCTGTCGTCGCCAGAAAGCTCCCGAGCATGTCCGGGCTCGATCCTCGCGTCCAGGCGCGGCGCCTGTCGGGCATGCTGGCCCGCAAGGGCTACTCGCCGTCGGTCGCCTACACCGTCGTCACCGCGGCCGTGGCGGACGCACCCGAGCACCAGCGTGACTAGCCGCTCCGCCCACAGAGCTGGGCACCCGGTCGGCTGTTGACTCGCCTCCGAGTGCGGCGTGGCGGCGGGGATGATCGGCTGGCCGCGCCTGGGGTCGGGTCAGGTGGAATCTGCGACGTGGTCGGCGGTGGTCTGGCTGGTTGGGGGCTTCAGGCTGGCGGACGGGTTCATCCGGTATCCGTTGGTGCGGGAGAACTGGGCGCTGATGACGAACCGGTCGCCGCGCACGAGGGTGCGGCGCACTTCGATGGGGGCCTCTCCGTGGCAGCCGATGCGCTCGATGGCCAGCACCGCGGTGCCGGACGGGGCCTGCAGCAGGTGGCGTTCGTGGGCGTTGGGCACGACGGCGCGGATCGTCTCGCTGCCGCCGTTGAGCCGGATGCCGCATCGGGCGGCCAGCTCGGTGTAGAGCGCGGTGTGGGTGAAGTCGGCCTCGAGCAGGGCTCGGGTCAGGACGGCCGGGAGCCAGGCAAAGTCGTGGGCCAGGGGCTGCTCACCGGCGAGGCGGACCCGCTCCAGGTGCAGCAGGGGCGCCTGCTCGGGCAGGCCGAGCGTCGCGGCGACGCCGGGGTCGGTGAGGACCTCGAGGCGCCGGACGATGCTGTGCTGGGTCAGGCCGGCGGCCTCGACGGAAGCGTAGAGCGAGTACAGCGCCCCCACCGGCTGCTGGATCGCCGCGCTCGGGGCCACCCGCGGAGACCGTCCACGTTCGGCCAGCAGGGTCCCGTCCTGGCGCAGCTGGTGCAGCGCCTGACGGATGGTTTGTCGGCTGACGCCGTACTCCTGGCTCAGGGCCCATTCCCCGGGGAAGGTCTGCGCGAACTGCTCGGCCTGGATCCGGGAGAGCAGGTCGCTGCGCACCTGGGCCCACAGCGGGAGCGCACTCGAACGGTCGAGACCGCGGCTCCTGGCCGCAACGGCAGGGTGGTTCTGGCTCATGCGCGTGATCCTCCTTCCCGTCACGGTGGCTGCGCTTCATCCGAGCCGCGCCGGCGGGTCGGCGTGGCGGTGACTGCGAGATCGGGGGCCGCTCGTGCTCTTGCGTCTGGGTCGGGATTCTACGCTAATGTACGTACATCCGTACACCCACCTGTCAGAGGAGCTGGACTCGCGCACATAGAGGTCATCGCCACCGAGGAGCTCGGCGACCGCAGTTACGTCGTGCACGACGGGAGCGCTGCGGTGGTGGTCGACCCGCAGCGGGACCTGGACCGCGTCGAACAGCTGCTGGAGGCCGCGGGGGTCAGCGTGGGGTTGGTGGCGGAGACCCACATCCACAACGACTACGTGACCGGCGGGTTCGAGCTGGCCCGCAGGCACGGGTGCCGGTACGCAGTCTCCGCTGCGGACGAGGTCGACTTCGAACGGCTCG
>JBPCOG010000338.1:0-2131 GCA_051000455.1 Lapillicoccus sp.
GTCGACCGAGCACGGTGACCTGTCCGGGTACCGCACCGGGCCGGAGCGCGTCCTGGTCCTCGAGCGGATCTTCGAGGAGAACGACCGCTCCGCCCAGGTCAACCGGGATCTGCTGGACGCGGCCGGCATCGTCGGCATCAACATGATGTCCTCCCCGGGGGCCGGCAAGACCAGCCTCCTGCAGCACACGCTCGCCGGCCTGGACGACCCGGCCCGCGTAGGTATCGTCGAGGGTGACATCGAGACCAGCATCGACGCCGACCGGCTGGCCGGGTACGGCTCCCAGGTCGCGTTGCTCAACACGAGTGCCGGGTTCGGCGGCGAGTGCCACCTCGACGCGCCGATGGTCGGCTCCGCCCTCAAGCGGCTCGACCTGGCCGCGATGGACCTGCTGTTCATCGAGAACGTCGGCAACCTCGTCTGCCCCGCGGAGTTCGACGTCGGCGCCCACCACCGGGTCATGGTCTTCGCGATCACCGAGGGCGAGGAGAAGCCGCTGAAGTATCCCGTGATGTTCCGCTCCGTTGACCTCGTGCTGGTCAACAAGCTTGACCTGCTGCCGTACCTGGACTTCGACATGGATCTGTTCGAGAGGAACCTCAGGAGCATCAACCCGGACGCCGCCGTCATCCGGGTGAGTGCGCGGACCGGCGAGGGCATCGACGCCTGGCAGTCCTGGCTGGCCGAGCGGCGCCTGCCGTCGGCGGCGGCGGACGGCGTCAGGCCTGCCCCGCGTACCATGGGGGCATGAGCCACAGGAGCGACACCGCGACCAAACGTGTGCTCCTCGCTGCCCCCCGCGGGTACTGCGCCGGCGTGGACCGGGCCGTCGTCACGGTGGAGAAGGCCCTGGAGCTGTACGGAGCCCCGGTCTACGTCCGCAAGGAGATCGTCCACAACAGGCATGTCGTCACGACGCTGCAGAAGCGCGGTGCCGTCTTCGTCGAGGAGACCGACCAGGTCCCGGAGGGCGCCACCGTGGTCCTCAGCGCGCACGGGGTGGCCCCCGTCGTCCACGAGCAGGCCCGGGCGCGGGCCCTGAAGACGATCGACGCGACCTGCCCCCTGGTCACCAAGGTGCACCGCGAGGCGGTCCGGTTCGCAAGCGAGGACTACGACATCCTGCTCATCGGGCACGAGGGACACGAGGAGGTCGTCGGCACGTCAGGGGAGGCTCCCGAGCACATCACCATCGTCGACGGGCCCGGGGACGTCGTCAACGTGACGGTCCGTGACCCGGAGCGGGTCGTCTGGCTGTCACAGACGACGCTCTCGGTTGACGAGACGATGGAGACGGTGCGCCGCCTGAGGGAGAGGTTTCCCCACCTGGTCGACCCGCCCAGCGACGACATCTGCTACGCCACCCAGAACCGGCAGCTGGCCGTCAAGCAGATGGCCCCGGACACCGACCTGATGGTCGTCGTGGGCTCCCGCAACTCCTCGAACTCGGTGCGCCTGGTCGAGGTGGCCCTCGAGCACGGTGCTCGGTCGGCCCATCTCGTCGACTTCGCGGACGAGATCGAGGACGCGTGGCTGGCGGGTGTCAGCACGGTCGGGGTGACCTCCGGCGCGAGCGTCCCGGAGGTGCTCGTGCGCGACGTGCTGGCCCGGCTCGCGGCGTGCGGCTACACCGACGTGCAGCAGGTGGTCTCGGCGACCGAATCGCTGCTCTTCTCCCTCCCCACCGAGCTGCGGCGCGACCTCAAGGCGATGTCCGGAAGCAACCCCGAGCAGATGCGCCACGAGCCGGGCGCCTTGCCGCCCGGCTCGCTGCACTGACCGGCCGCGTGCTCGCGAAATCGGTGCGGTCGCGCTGAGGTTTCGGTGAGGTTTCGGCGTGTTTCCGAGGCCGTTTGTGCGTCACTGGTGGCGGGTAAGTGACACGACGTGACCTCAGACCTCGAGACCACCGACGCCAGCGCCGTCGCCGGTGTCCGCGCCCTGATCGGGCAGCCGGACTACCCGTGCCTGGGCGCCAGATCGGTCTTCAACCAGGACCGGGCAACCGTCCGGGTCTTCGCGCGTCTGGGCGGAGACGGCGTCGCCCTCGAGGTGCTCCGTGAGCTCGACGCCTTCGCGAGGTCGACGGACGTCAACGAGGGGTTCGCCTCGTTCGTCGCCGTCTTCCGGG
>JBPCOG010000396.1:0-2941 GCA_051000455.1 Lapillicoccus sp.
CGCGCAGTGCCTGCCAGGTGAGCAACGCGAGCAGCGCCGCGTAGCCGGCCGTCGCCACCGCGACCAGCCGGGTGCGGATCTCGGCGCGGCGCAGCACGGGCACCCGGTGTGCGAGCAGCTCCAGACCCACCAGCAGCAGCGGGATCGCCTGCAACCCGTGCATCCCCACGAAGTGGGGGATGCGCAGGTCGCCGGCTTCGGTGCTCCAGCCCAACAGCGGCAGGCCCGGTCCGCCATCGGCCGGGCCGACGGTGTGCGCACCGCTGATCGCCCCACCGGCCGCGACCTGTGCGCGGGTCGGGATCGTCATGAGGAACCCGAGCGCCATGCCGACCACGGCGAGCACGGCCGCGGCCCGGATCGCAAGGGCGCGCGCCGGGTCCGCGTTGGGAACCCCGAACAGCTGCACGCAGACGTAGAGGGTAGCCAGCCACACCAGCGCGATCGACACTCCCATGGTCTCCCACAGGGCCGCGTCGAACGGCGTGGTCATGTTGAAGTGGCTGGTGGTGCCCCGAACCACCTGTCCGACGATGATCACCATCTCCACGCCGAGGAACACCGCCGCCACGGTGCCCGCCCACCATGCACGCCGCGGCCGCGTCCTGACCTGCGCGATGAGCCAGGCCCAGCTGGTCGCGGAGACGAGGATCGAGATCGCGAACTTGGTGGGCTTGTCCCAGATCGGCAGCCCGGTGAGGACGCGGCTGTCCAGGAGCATGCCGAACACGCCGACGACGGTGAGCACGGCCATCGCGGCAGCCAGGAGCACCAGCGGGCGGTGCCAGGCCAGGGCGGTCCGGAACGGACCGGCGGCGGGAAGGCCGCTACCGGGCGCGGGCGTGGGCGTGGTATAGGGCTCGGCAGCGGCGTGCGTGGACATGGGCTACTCCCTCGGCGGTGGCGGAAAATGCTTGGCAGACATGTGCTCCTGCGCGAGATGGCGCAGGGCAGCGAGAAGGGTGTCACCGAGGACCGTGCCGAGCAGGGCGGTCTCGGCGCGTGCCTCACGGCCGGGCACCGCCGTCACGGCAGCCAGGTCGGCCTCCGCGATGAGCTCCACCGCACGGCCGTAGGCGTCCAGCCCGACGACCACGTGGTCCTGGCCGAGCCGGTACAGGGTGGCCAGCACGTTTTGGGCCACCGCCAGCGCGGGGGCGGCGGGGGAGACGTGCCAGTCCCGCTCGGCCAGCACCCGCGCCAGCGTCGCCGCGGCACGGTCGGTGTGCTCGTCCCGGTGGGCGTCCGGTTCCCCCGTGGTCACCGGGCGCACGGTGGCGCCGAGCGCTTCGTGCAGCGGCACGGCCGGGTCGTCGATCGCGGCCAGCACGGACCGGGCGGCCCCGATCGACAACCCGCCGACGTCGAGCAGTGACCGGATCAGCCGCAGCCGGCGCAGGTGGGCCGGGCTGTAGCTGGCCTGGTTCGGCGAGGATGCCTCCCCGCGCGAGAGCAGGTTCTCGCGCAGGTAGTACTTGATCGTCGGGATCGGAACCCCGCTGGACCGGCTCAGCTCGGAGATGCGCACAGCAGGGACGATAGTGCTTCGATAGCGGTGATGTCCACTATCCAGAAAAAGGGAAGCCCGTGCGTCAGCTGAGGTGCGCGACGCGGTGCCCCCGAGGACCCTGCGGACTACTCTCGGCACCGTGCGAGTCGACATCCTCAGCAGGGAGTACCCCCCCGCCGTCTACGGGGGGGCCGGCGTCCATGTCGCCGAGCTGGTCCGCGCCCTGCGGGAGCGCAGTGACATCGACGTGCGGGTGCGCTGTTTCGGCGCGCCCCGGGACGAAGCCGGGACGACGGCATACCCGGACCTGCCCGAGCTGGCGGACGCGAACCCGGCCGTGCAGACGTTCGGTGTGGACCTGTCGATGGCGCAGGACTGCATGGGCGCCGACCTCGTGCACTCGCACACGTGGTACGCCAACTTCGGCGGGCACCTCGCCTCGCTGCTCGCCGGCGTACCGCACGTCGTCACCGCGCACAGCCTCGAGCCGATGCGCCCGTGGAAGGCGGAACAGCTCGGCGGAGGCTACCGGCTCTCGTCCTTCGCGGAACGCACGGCCTACGAGGCGGCAGCCGCGGTCGTCGCCGTCAGCGCGGGGATGCGGTCCGACATCCTCAGGAGCTACCCGTCGCTCGACCCGGGCCGGGTCCACGTCGTGCACAACGGGATCGACGCCGAGCTGTGGAAGCGCCGCGAGGACGAGGCGGTCGTCCGGCGCCACGGTGTCGACCCGGAACGGCCCTCGGTCGTCTTCGTCGGGCGCATCACCCGTCAGAAGGGGCTGCCGTACCTGCTGCGGGCGGCCGCGCACCTCCCGCCCGACGTCCAGCTGGTCCTCTGCGCCGGAGCACCCGACACCCCGCAGATCCTCGCCGAGGTCGAGGGGCTGTTGGAGGAGCTGAGGCGGACCAGGCAGGGGGTGGTGTGGATCCCGGAGATGCTGCCCCGGGCGGAGGTGGTCGCCCTGCTCAGCGCGGCCACCGTCTTCGCCTGCCCGTCCGTGTACGAGCCGCTCGACATCGTCAACCTCGAGGCGATGGCCTGCGAGCTGCCGGTCGTCGCCACCGCCACCGGCGGTATCCCCGAGGTCGTCGTCGACGGGCAGACCGGCTGGCTGGTGCCGATCGAGCAGGTCGGGGACGGCAGCGGCACACCGGTGGACCCCGAGCGTTTCGAGACGGACCTCGCAGCCGCCCTCACCGACGCCGTCGGTGACCTCGAGCGAGCGGTTCACTTCGGGCGCAGCGGCCGTGAGCGGGCGATCGGTCACTTCTCCTGGGACACGATCGGTGAGCGCACCCTGGCGGTGTACGAGCCGCTGGGCATCGTGAACCTGGAGGCGATGGCCTGCGGGACCGCGGTGGTGGCCAGCGACGTCGGCGGGATCCCCGAGGTGGTCGACGACCGCCGGACCGGTCTGCTGGTGCACTA
>JBPCOG010000318.1:0-3547 GCA_051000455.1 Lapillicoccus sp.
GCCCTGCTGACCGCGGCCTTGCTGGTGGCCGCCCTGTTGGCCGCGGCCTTGCCGTCGGCCGGCTTGCTGGTAGCAGGCTTGCTGGTGGCGGCCCTGCTGACCGCGGCCTTGCTGGTGGCGGCCCTGCTGGTGGCGGCCTTGCTGGTGGCGGCCTTGCTGGTGGCACCGTCCGGGCCGGCCGACCTGGCGAGCATCCGCGCGAGGAATCGCCCGGTGTGGCTTGCAGCCACGGTGGCGACGTCCTCCGGCGTCCCCTCGGCGATGACCCGGCCGCCGTGGTGGCCGCCCTCGGGCCCGAGGTCGACCACCCAGTCGGCGTTCTTGATGACGTCGAGGTTGTGCTCGATGACGATGACGGTGTTGCCCTTGTCGACGAGGCCCTGCAGCACCTCGAGGAGCTTGCGGATGTCCTCGAAGTGCAGCCCGGTCGTCGGCTCGTCGAGGACGTAGATGGTGCGCCCCGTGGACCGCTTCTGCAGCTCGCTCGCGAGCTTGACCCGCTGGGCCTCCCCGCCGGACAGCGTCGGCGCCGGCTGCCCGAGCCGGACGTAGCCCAGACCGACGTCGTTGAGGGTCCGCAGGTGCCGGGCGATCGCCGGGACGGCGGCGAAGAACTCTGCGGCCTCCTCGATCGGCATGTCGAGGACGTCCGAGATGGTCCTGCCCTTGAAGTGCACCTCGAGCGTCTCGCGGTTGTACCTCGCTCCGTGGCACACCTCGCAGGGGACGTAGACGTCCGGCAGGAAGTTCATCTCGATCTTGATGGTGCCGTCGCCGGAGCAGTTGTCGCACCGGCCACCCTTGACGTTGAACGAGAACCGGCCCGGCAGGTAGCCCCGGATCTTGGCCTCGGTGGTCTCCGCGAAGAGCTTGCGCATGCTGTCGAACACCCCGGTGTAGGTGGCGGGGTTCGAGCGTGGCGTGCGCCCGATCGGGCCCTGGTCGACGTGGACCACCTTGTCGAGGTTCTCCAGACCGGTCACCGTCTTGTGCCTGCCGGGGACGTGGCGGGCGCGGTTGAGCTTGTTGGCGAGGACGTTGTAGAGGATGTCGTTGACCAGGGTCGACTTGCCGGACCCCGAGACGCCCGTGACGGCGACGAGGTTGCCGAGCGGCAGCGAGACGTCGACGTCGTGCAGGTTGTTCTCGCGGGCCCCGACGACGGCAACCTGGCGCTCGCCGTCCTGGGGCCGGCGCACGGCGGGGGTGGGGATCTGCCTGCGTCCGGAGAGGTACATGCCGGTGACCGAGTCGGGGTGCGTCAGCAGGTCCCTGACCAGGCCGGAGTGGACCACCTGCCCCCCGTGCTCCCCCGCCCCCGGACCGATGTCGACGACCCAGTCGGCCGTCGAGATCGTGTCCTCGTCGTGCTCGACGACGATGAGGGTGTTGCCGAGGTCGCGCAGCCGGGTGAGGGTCTCGATGAGCCGGCGGTTGTCCCGCTGGTGCAGTCCGATGCTCGGCTCGTCGAGGACGTAGAGGACGCCCACCAGGCCGGAGCCGATCTGGGTGGCGAGGCGGATCCGCTGGGCCTCACCCCCGGAGAGGGTGCCGGCCGGCCGGTCCAGCGACAGGTAGTCGAGCCCGACGTCGAGGAGGAACCCGAGCCGGGCCTCGATCTCCTTGATGACCCGCTCGGCGATCTGCCGCTCGCGCACGCTGAAGTCCACGTCACGGAGGAACTCCGCGCACTCGTTGATCGCGAGTGCACAGATCTGCGAGATGTTCCGCCCGCCCACGAGCACCGCGAGGCTCTCCGGCTTGAGCCGGGCGCCACCGCACTGTGGGCACGGGACCTCGCGCATGTACCCCTCGTAGCGCTCCCGGCTCCAGTCCGAGTCGGTCTCGGCGTGGCGACGCCGGACGAACGGGACGACGCCCTCGAAGCCCGTCGTGTAGGACCGGTCCCGCCCGTAGCGGTTGCGGTACCTCACGTGGACCTTGTAGTCCTCCCCGTGGAGAAGCGCCTCCCGGGCCCGCTCCGGCAGCGCCTTCCACGGAACGTCGAGCGAGAACTTCAGGTCGTCGGCGAGGGCCTGGATGACACGCTGGAAGTACTCGGCCGAGCCCGACCCCTGGGCCCACGGCGCGATGGCCCCGGCGTGGATGGACAGGTCCTCGTCGGGCACGAGCAGGTCCGGGTCGACCTCGAGCTCGGTGCCGAGGCCGGCGCACTTCGGGCAGGCGCCGAACGGCGAGTTGAACGAGAAGGACCGGGGCTCGATCTCGTCCATCCCGAGCGGGTGGTCGTTCGGACAGGCCATCCGCTCCGAGAACCGACGCTGGCGGCCCGGGTCGTGCTCGTCGAGGTCGACGAAGTCGACGATGAGCACCCCGCCGGCGAGGCCGAGCGCCGTCTCGACCGAGTCGGTGAGCCGGCGCTTGGCGCCTGCGTCGCCCCCCTTGGCGACGAGCCGGTCGACGACCACCTCGATGCTGTGCTTGACCTGCTTCTCGAGTCTCGGCGCGTCGGCGAGCGAGACCACCTCCCCGTCGACCCGGGCCCGGGCGAACCCCTTGCCCTGCAGCTCGGCGAAGAGGTCGACGTACTCCCCCTTGCGGGCCCGCACCACCGGGGACAGGACCTGGAAGCGGGTGCGGTCCGGCAGCTCGAGCAGCCGGTCGACGATCTGCTGCGGGGACTGCCGGGCGACCAGCTCACCACAGGCCGGGCAGTGCGGCCGCCCCGCCCGGGCGAACAGCAGCCTCAGGTAGTCGTAGACCTCGGTGATCGTGCCCACCGTGGAGCGGGGGTTGCGGTTCGTCGACTTCTGGTCGATGGACACGGCGGGGGACAGTCCCTCGATGAAGTCGACGTCGGGCTTGTCCATCTGCCCGAGGAACTGCCGGGCGTAAGCGGACAGCGACTCGACGTACCGCCGCTGGCCCTCCGCGAAGATCGTGTCGAAGGCGAGCGAGGACTTGCCGGAGCCGGAGAGGCCGGTGAAGACGATGAGGCTGTCCCGCGGCAGCTCCACCGAGATGTCCTTGAGGTTGTGCTCGCGCGCGCCCCGGACGACGAGCAGGTCCTGGGAGTGGCCGGAGGGGACCGGGGAAAGGCCCCGGGGGACGGCAGCAGGCACGGCAGGCACGGCAGCAAGACTATGCGCCCGCGGCGACACCCGTCGCAAGCCCAGGTGCCGACTGGGTCGGTGCGGGCTGACGGCATACTCGAGCCATGCCAGACCACTGCTCGACCCCCATCGAGGACTACGCGGTCCTCGGCGACCGGGAGACCGCCGCGCTCGTCAGCAGGGCCGGGTCGGTCGACTGGCTGTGCCTGCCCCGGTTCGACTCGCCGTCGTGCTTCACCGCCCTGCTCGGCGGTCCGGAGCACGGGAGGTGGCTCCTCGGCCCGGCGGCCGAGGCACGCACGACGAGGCGCTACGTCGGGGACACCTTCATCCTCGAGACGCTCCACGAGACGGCCGACGGCGTCGTGCGGGTCACCGACGTCATGCCCGTCGGGGACGGTCGGGCCGACGTCGTCCGTGCCGTCGAGGGGGTCCATGGGACCGTCCGGATGCGGCACGAGTGGGTCGTCCGC
>JBPCOG010000100.1:0-5180 GCA_051000455.1 Lapillicoccus sp.
TCCATGACGGTGCCGCAGTCCCGGCAGACCAGGTGGGCGTGCTCGGTGCTTGAGCTGAGGTAGTAGCTCGGGACCGCGCCGGTCAGGTGCGCGTGGCGGACGAAACCGGTGCCGGCGAGGGACTCCAGGGTGCGATAGACCGTCGAGGGGCTCAGGTTCGGCAGCCGCGAGACGAGCGACGCGTGCAACTGCTCGGGCGTGGCGTGCCCGAGCTCGCTGAGGCCGACGATCAGGGACACCCTCGCCGAGGTGGCACGCAGCCCCCGGGAGCGCAGGCTGGCCGCGGCGCTGGTGGCGTCGAGCGTCTGGCGGACCTCCCCCACTGGACACCCCCTGCTTGTCGACGTCGCCTGTCCGGTCGCCTCCAGTATGCCGTGGCGATCCCCCGTCGAGTGGCCGTGTCACCAGGCGGGGGGAGCGGCAAGACGTGGTTGCCCTGGGCCCCCGCCGCCGGAACGAAGATGCAACAATTACCATCTGGGGGAATCCGTTCTGCGCACCGCCCAACCCCTTGCATGAGATCCCTGCGGAACATGCTCCTCGGTGTCGAGAACCGGGTGCACGCGCTCCTGGTCCGCTCCAGCATCGGTGCGCTGCGCATCAGCCTCGGTGCGGTGTTCCTTGCCTTCGGGGTGCTGAAGTACTTCCCGGGCGTGAGCCCCGCCCAGGACCTGGCCGTGACCCACGGACATCCTCTTCTTCGGCCGCCTGCCGGGGAGCGTGGCGATCGTGCTGATCGCCACCCTGGAGTGCGCGATCGGCCTGCTCCTCATCGTCGGACGGGGGCTGCGCCTGGCGGTCTACCTGCTGTTCGGCCAGCTCATCGGCATCCTGTCCCCGGTGGTGCTGCTCAGCGGGAGGCTGTTCGCCGGGCCGCACGGCGCCCCCACCCTCGAGGGCCAGTACGTGCTCAAGGACGTCGTCCTCGTGGCCGCCGCGATGGTGGTCACTGCCGGCAGCTTCCGGGGCGGGCGCCTCGTCCGGGCGGAGGTCTGGCCCCCTCCGGCATCGCCTCTCCGGGATGCGCCCAGTGGGACAAGGACACCGCGGATTCACTGACTGGACCATTCCGGCAACCAGCCGGAGCGGGGCCCCTCGGGGGTGCTGCGGTCACCCGCGCCGGGGACCACCTGAGTGGCGCCGTGACACGTCGGCCGCGAGGCCCCCGAGCAGGAGGAGCGACAGCCCCGCCACGAGTGGGGTGGTGAACCCCGCACCGGTGCCGGACAGGCGCGAGGTGGTCACCCCTCCGGAGGTCACCCCGCCGGAGGTCACCGAGCCGGGAGTCACCGAGCCGGCGTCCTGGGCGGGATGTCCCGTGGCCGGGTCCAGGAAGAGCCGGTTCGCGCGGTTGCCCTGCGTGGCCGGCCGGTCGGAGAAGGTGAACATGCCCTCGAGGCTGCCGGCCTTGTCGTCGAAGGAGAAGTTGCCGACCCGGCCGGTGCCCCAGTTGTCCTCCACGAAGCGCAGGATCGAGCTCTGGTCGGTGACGGCGTGGTCGACGAAGTTCGCCCTGGCGTACGGCGAGACGACCAGCAGCGGCACCCGGGGACCATAGCCACAGCGGTCCTGGTAGCCGCCGGCAATCCGGCTGGCACTGCTGCCGCAGGTCTTGCCGTCGGTCAGCGCGTCGTGGGCCGGGTCGTTCGACTGGTTGACGATCGGGCTCATCTGGTGGTCGTACCAGCCGTCGCTGTCGTCGTAGGCGATGACGACGGCGGTGTCGCCCCAGTCGGAGGTCTTCTGCAGACGGTTGATCGTCTCCACCAGGAAGCGCTGCTCGTCCAGCGGGGTCGAGTACCCCGCGTGCCCGTCCTGGTATGCAGCAGCCTTGAGGAAGCTCACCGCCGGCATCCTCCTCGCCTCGACAGCGGACCAGAAGTCGCTGAGGTCGTACTGGTGGTTGGCCTGGCCGTTGTGGCCGACCTCCTCGACGGACGCCGGCCGGGTGTGCTGGGGATTGGCGGTGCTCTGGTAGTACTGGAACGGCTGGTGGTGGGGGATGTAGTCCTTGCTGTCGACCCCGCCGACGTTGGTGTGGTGCGCGGTGCAGTCGGCGAAGCCACCCTGGAACCAGCCCCAGCTGACGTCCTTCGCATTGAGCAGGTCGCCGATGTTGCGGTTCTTCGGGTCGGTGGAGGTGGTGACGTCCCGGGTGTTACACGTGTCGCCGGCCGGTTGCGGGTCCCCGATGACGGTGGTGCCGGCGGTCACCTCCCCGCTGTCCTGCGTCGGCCTGAAGCCGTGCGTCTGGCCCGAGACGAGGTTCAGGGCCCCCGGCGTGGAGGGCCCGAATGTCGTCCCGTACGAGTTGTCACTCATCGCGAAGTGCTGGGCGTAGTTCCACAAGGCGGTGACCGTGTTGCCGTCGTAGTAGCCCATCACCAGGCCCTTGCCCCTGCCGTAGTCGGCGCAGGGGCGGCTGCCGGCGCCGCGTCCGACGGTCTCGACGAACGCGTCCATCAGCCCGGAGTCGAACGCCTTCTGCTCGCCGGTGTAGGTGTGGTCCTGGTCGCAGGTCTGCGCCTGGTCACGGCCGAGCCGGAACGGCTGGACCGAGTTGGGGTTGTTCGGCTCCAGCAACGAGGCGCCCAGCCCGTTGACGCTCGGGGTGCCCGCCGAGGCAGTGAACCGCGGCTCGCCAGCAGGGTTGGCCGCGAACGGGTAGGTCGCGAAGTAGTGGTCGAAGGAGACGTTCTCCTGGTAGATGACGACGAGGTGCTTGATGGGGGTGCTCGTCGCGGCCGCAACGGCGCCGGTCCCCCCGGGGACGGCGGGACGGGCCCCGCTGTAGGCGTCTGCGCTCAGCGCACCGACCCCCAGCACGCAGCCCGTGGTGACGGCGGCGAGCCGGAGGGGCAGGGATCGGATGGTTCTCAAGGCAGTCCTCCGCGAGAGTGCGGGTCACGAGGCCGGCTGGACCGGGCCCAGCGAGCCTACTCCCCGGCGGAGTCTCCCGGGGCTCTGCGGCCGGCTCCCCCCTGGCTCTGCGGCGGGCTCTCCCCCGGCCCTTCCCGAGGCTGGACCGACACCCGCGAACCCAGTCTCCGCGGGCGGATAGGGTTGACTGTCCCGGCGCCGGTCGCCGGCACCGCGCGGGCGGCGCAGATGAGACGGCGCAGATGAGACGGCATACAGGAGGATTCTCCGTGCAGGTCAGCGAGCCCCGCGGGTCCGCGTCCCGCGGCCGGGAGGCCCGGCCCGAGCCCGGTCGGACCCACCCGCCCGCCGCGCCGCTGGCCCTGCGCGACGTGCTCGCCGTCCTCGACGGCCTCTACCCGCCGGGATTGGCCCAGGACTGGGACCGGGTCGGCCTCGTCACCGGCGACCTCGACCAGCCGGTGCGCATCGTCCACCTCGCTGTCGACGCCACCCTCGCCGTGATCCGGGAGGCGCTCGACGCGCACGCGGACCTGCTGGTCACCCACCACCCGCTGCTCCTGCGGGGCGTCCACGGCGTCGCGACGACGACGGCCAAGGGCGCCGCCGTGACGAGCGCCGTCGTGGGCGACCTGGCGATCTTCTGCGCGCACACCAACGCCGACCTCGCCCGGCCCGGCGTGTGCGACGCCCTCGCCGCCGCCTGCGGCCTGGAGGCCGTGGAACCGCTCAGACCCGAGGACCGGTATGCCGTGGGTCGAGTCGGCACGCTGCCCGTGCCGGTGACGCTGCGGTCCTTCGTCGAGAACCTCGCCACCCGGCTCCCGGCCACGGCTGGGGGGATCCGGGTGGCGGGGCCGCCGGGGGTGACCGTCCAGCGGGTGGCCGTGGTCGGGGGCGCGGGCGACGACCGGATCGATGCGGTGCGGGCAGCGCGGGCGGACGTCTACGTGACCGCTGCCCTGCGCCATCACCCCCTGCTCGCGGTGCGCGAGGAGTCCCGGGGTGGCCCCCCCTACCTCGTGGACGCGGGCCACTGGGCCAGTGAGTGGGTGTGGCTGGCCAGTGCCGAGCGGGAGCTGCTAGCGGCCCTGGGCCCGGCCGGTGCAGTGGGCCCGGCCGGTTCAGGCCGCGGGCCGGGGGGGCACGAGGGGGCTACGGTGGAGACCTACGTCTCGCACCTGCGCACCGAACCATGGGAGTTCGTGGTCGCTGCCAACGCCGATGGAGGTACGTCCTGAAAGCGGACCCGTCCCGGCAGTGGCGGCTGCTCGACCTCCAGGCGGTCGACACACGGATGGACCAGATCACCCACGCGAGAGCCACCCTGCCGCTGCTGGCAGAGCTGGCGGGACTCGAGGTGCAGGCCCTCGCGCTGGACACCGAGCTGGTCAACGCCCGCACTGCGCTCAGTGACGTGCAGCGCGAGGTCGACAAGGCGGAGGCAGACGTGCAGCTGGTGCGGGGCCGCGCCGACCGGGACAACGCGCGACTGGACGCCGGGACCGGCACCGCCAAGGACCTGCAGGCCCTCCAGCACGAGGTCGCCTCGCTCGCCCGCAGGCAGGCGGAGCTGGAGGACCTCGAGCTCGAGGTCATGGAGCGGGCGGAGGCGCTGCAGGGACGGGTGGCCGCACTGGGCTCCTCCCGTGCCGAGCTGGGTTCCCGGATCGAGGAGGTGAGGTCAGCGAGGGACGCGGCGCTCGCTGACCTGGACGCTGAGGCGCGGCAGGTCAGCGCCGGCCGCGGCGACGCGGTCGCGGGAGTGGGGGAGGACCTCGTCGCCCTCTACGAGAAGATCAGGTCCCGGAGCGGCGGTCTCGCGGCGGCCGCGGTGAAGCAGCGCCGGTGTGGCGGCTGCCGCCTGGAGATGAACCAGGTGGACGTGGACCGGTTGCGGGCGGCCCCGGACGACGAGGTGCTGCGGTGTGAGGAGTGCCGCCGGATCCTCGTCCGTACCGCCGAGTCGGGCCTGTAGCAGCCATGGGGGCACGACGCATCGTCGTCGAGGCCGACGGCGGGTCACGGGGAAACCCGGGTGTCGCCGGATACGGCGCACTGGTGAGGGACGCCGGCACCGGGCGGGTGCTGGCTGAGCTCGCCGCGCCCCTGGGCAGGGTCAGCAACAACGTCGCTGAGTACTGCGGGCTGATCGCCGGCCTCGAGGCGGCGATGGAGGTCGAGCCCTCGGCCGACGTCGAGGTCCGGATGGACTCGAAGCTCGTCGTCGAGCAGATGACGGGGCGCTGGCGGATCAAGCACGAGGACATGCGCCGGCTCGCCCTTCAGGCCCGTGATCT
>JBPCOG010000330.1:0-1874 GCA_051000455.1 Lapillicoccus sp.
CGATCATCTCCGGGTTGCCCCACCCTCCCCTTCCAGATCCCACCCGGGCTGTGTTCCCTGCCCCCACCATCTCTCCCCCCTCTCCCCCCGCCGCCTCCCGGGCGGGTGAGCGCTCCTCTGCCATGCCGCGCAGCATCTCACGCCCGAGGGCGCCCAGAACGGCCCCCGCTCAAGTATTCGTCGGGATTGCCGATTACTTGTCCTTAGGCCGGCATCTCGCGCACTCCGCGCCCGATTGCCTTGCGCGGCTTCCATGTGCGCCCAGCGGCATCCCAGTCGGCCCTCATGCGGTTCGGGAGGTGGTCCTGTCCATGTTTGGCCTGCTCGGCTCGAGGTCGTCCTCGAGCAAGGCTCCGGCGCTCCGTGCGTCCGACGGCGCCACAGCGCGCACCGTCCGCCCCCGGGAGCTCAGCCGGCGCGGCCTGAGCCTTTCCCTCGCCCTCGCATCACTGCTGCTGTTGGCCTTCGCCGGCAGCGCGGCGGCGGCGACGGCGACGGTCAACCTTAGAACGGCCGACGGCTTCGCGGTCCTGGGTGGATCCACCATCAGCAACACCGGTCCCACAGTGGTCGCTGGGGACCTCGGTTTGAGTCCGGTCATTACTACTTGTTCAGGATTCCCAGCGCCCTGTACTGGTGGGCCGGGAACAGTGACAAACGGAACGATCCACTCAGGCGACAGTTCCGCGGCCTCGGCGCAGCAGGGCCTGACCGCCGCCTACATCGATGCCGCCAGTCGTCCCTGCAACACGGTGCTCACCGGGCAGAATTTGGGCGGAAGGACCCTCACGTCGGGCGTCTACTGCTTTGCCATGTCGGCTCTGCTGACCACCCCTACCCCCACCCCCACCTTGACCCTCAATGCTCAGGGAAATCCCAATGCCGTGTTCATCTTCCAGATCGGCAGCACGCTGACGACGGCGTCGAACAGCAGAGTCAGCCTGGTCAACGGAGCCCAGGCGTGTAACGTCTTCTGGCAGGTCTGCAGCTCGGCGACCCTGGGAACGACGACTGCGTTCATGGGAAACATCCTCGCTTCGGCGTCGGCCACAGCCAATACGGGTGCCACGGTCGACGGCAGGCTCTTGGCCCGCAGCGCCGCGGTAACGCTCGACAGCAATCGCGTGACCAGGGCCCGGTGTGCCACGCCGCCCGGGACCGGCACGACCCCCGGCACGAGCCCGGACGCCGGCAGCGGCTCGGACACGGGCAACGGTGGCGTCCCCGGGGACCACAGGGGTCCGCTGGCACGCGTCCTCCACCTTCCCGGCGTCCGCCAGGTACCGGCCCGCCGCCCCGGCACTCGCCGGCCGCGCACGAGCAGCGTCTGCACAAAGCACAGCTTCACCGCGAGCGTTCGGCTTCGCGACCGCTCCGGCATCCGGAGGGTGAGGGTCTACGTCGACGGCAAGCTGGTCAGGCGCAGCACCCACACCCGCTTCTCGCTCCGAGTCAACGTCCGGGGCCTGCGAGTCGGTCGGCACCGCTTGACGGTCGTCGCGCGTGACCGCGCCGGAAATCGGTCGGTGACGAGGCGTCACTTCGGGCGCTGTGCGCTCGCGGCGGCGGCTCCTCGCTTCACGGGCTGAGCGGCGAATCGATGAGAATCGGCCGGAGCAGGGCCTGGGCCGCAGCACTCTTAGTGCCGGCGGCGCTTGCCCTGCCGGCCGCGGCGACCGCCGCCTCGCAGCCCGCCGGCAGCGTGCGGCTCTCGGATGGGCGGACCTACGCCTACTGGGCCCAGCCGCAGCACAGGGAGGCGGTCAGGCGAGCCCCCTCCACGACCGCCAAGCGGGTGGCCCGCCTCCACTTCAACACCGAGGAGGGCTATCCGGAGGTCTACCCGACCCTCCGCCGGTTCACCGATGGGGACG
>JBPCOG010000191.1:0-1945 GCA_051000455.1 Lapillicoccus sp.
GACCGCGGCCCGCCCCCCGGGCCACCGCGTCCTCGACCGGGGAGGCACGGGCCACGGCCCGCCGGCCGCCCGCCGGGCGACGCCGGGGGGCGCCCTCCGCGGACCGGTCCCCGTCTCCGGTCCGCGCGGTTCCCCCGAGCCCCCCGAGCCCTCTGCCGGAGAACTTCCCGGGCACCCGGCCGGGGGCCGGGGCACAGGGTCAGGTCGAAGGCCTGCTCGCCCTCGGGATCAGTGCGATGCGTGCGGCCGCAGCCGCGTCGGGTCTCCCTCCGGAGGACGTCGAGGAGCGGGTGGCCCGGATGCTCGCCTTCCTGCGCCGCCGGCTGACGGGGGACTACCACGTCGACGAGTTCGGCTTCGACGAGGACTTCACGGAGGGGATCTACCTCCCGCTGCTCCGGCCGCTGTACTCCACGTGGTTCCGGGTCGAGGTCCGCGGCATCGACAACATCCCGGCGGAGGGCGGCGCCCTGGTCGTCGCGAACCACTCCGGCACGCTCGCCCTCGACTCCCTGATGACCCAGGTCGCGGTCCACGACGAGCACCCGGCACACCGTCACCTCCGGATGCTCGGAGCCGACCTCGTCTTCCAGACGCCGGTCGTCAGCCAGATCGCCCGCAAGTCGGGGTCCACGCTGGCCGCCAACCCGGACGCCGAGCGACTGCTCGGCGCGGGTGAGCTCGTGGGCGTCTGGCCGGAGGGGTACAAGGGCGTCGGCAAGCCGTTCAGCGAGCGGTACAAGCTGCAGCGCTTCGGGCGCGGCGGGTTCGTCTCCGCCGCGATCCGCACGGGGGTCCCGATCGTGCCGTGCTCCATCGTCGGCGCCGAGGAGATCTACCCCATCATCGGCAACATGAAGACACTGGCCCGGCTGCTGGGTATGCCGTACGCACCAGTGACACCGACGTGGCCGCTCCTCGGCCCGCTAGGCCTCATCCCGCTGCCCAGCAAGTGGATCATCGAGTTCGGGACACCGGTTGCGACGGATGGTCTCGACGCCCATGCCGCCGACGACCCCATGCTGGTGTTCGACCTGACCGACCAGCTCCGCGAGACCATCCAGCAGACGCTCTACGCACTGCTCATGCAGCGCAGGTCCGTCTTCTTCTGAGTAGGACCGGCGGCCACCGCCCCGAGACGGACCGGGCAACCACGGGCACCCGGCAACAGGTGGGCCCGCGAGGCGGACCCCACCCGGCCGCGGGTGGCTACGGGCACTTCGTCAGGAGCGTGGCCACGCAGCTGACGAGGCCGGTGACAGGTGCCGGGTCCACCGCCACGGGAACCGGCACGACCGGCGCGACCGGCACGGCCGGCACCAGGTTCACGCCAACGGCGGGCAGCGCCGGGAGGGGGGCGACCGGCAGGTTCAGCGGGACCGCCAGGGTCTGCGAACCGAGCACCGGCAGCGAGGCCGCGACCGAGACCGACGCCAATGACACCGAGGAGGACAGCGACACGGACCCCAGGGACAGCGGCGGCAGCGACACCGACCCCAAGGACACCGACCCCAACGACACCGACCCCAAGGACACCGACCCCAAGGACACCGACCCCAAGGACACCGACCCCAAGGACACCGAGGCGAGTGACACGGACGTGCGGGGTGCGGAGGGCAGGGTCGACCTCGGCGCCGTGGTCACCGTGGCACCGGGCACCGTCACGGTTGCCGGGGCCACCGCGGCCTTGACGACCCTGCTCTGCAGCGGGCTGGACGCGGCCGAGGTCGCCGGTGCGACAGGACGCGCGGCCGCCCCGGTGACCGCGGAGGGCGCAGCGGACGCCTCGGTGGCAGTGGTGCTCGCCGCGGCGGCGAGCGGCACTGCCACGGGCCGCTGGGCCGGCCCGCGCGCGCGGGAGTCGTCCAGGGACGCGGTGTCGGCCCCGGCGCCGCTCTCCCCAGCGGCCAGCTGCTGGGGCCGGTAGGACCACAAACCACCGAGC
>JBPCOG010000406.1:0-2906 GCA_051000455.1 Lapillicoccus sp.
GGGGTCCGGTCGTCTCGTCGCGTAGACGACCGCGCCAACGGTGTAGAGCACCCCGCCGAGCGCGATGAGGGTGACGACGGCGACCCCGCCGTGCTGCAGCAGCGGCCCGAAGTAGAGGACGGCCACCCACCCGAGTGCGACGTAGACCGGGGTGTAGAGCCACCGCGGGGCCCCGACCCAGAAGACCCGGAAGAGGACCCCACCGACGGCGCCGAGCCAGACGACGAGCAGCAGCTGCCGGGCCTGGTCCCACGGCAGCAGCGTGAGCGCGAACGGTGTGTAGCTGCCCGCGATGATGAGGAAGATGTTGGAGTGGTCGATGCGCTTGAGGACCCCGCCGACCCGGGCGGACCACGTGCCGCGGTTGTAGAGCGCCGAGGTGCCGAAGAGCAGGGCTGCGGTGGCCGTGAAGACGGCCGCTCCCACCCGGGCCCTGCCGCCGGGTGCCAGCAGGGTCAGCACGATGCCGGCCGCCACGGAGAGGGGGAACGTCCCTGCGTGGAGCCAGCCGCGCAGCCGGGGCTTGACAGCCGCGACGAGCTCCTCGACGGGGCCCGGGACCGCGGCGGGCGGGTCCGTGCTCATGCCGACCAGCGTAACCTACGGGACCGTAGGTTACCCAGCGTCGTCGTCCAGCGTCCCGGTCCCGGGGCTGGCCGCGGAGTACCGTGAGCCCAGCAGAGCCGGTGACCCGCGGCGTTCGGCTACGTCGGGGCGGGCACCGGTCGTCGAGGAGGACAGCGTGGGGCTGAGTGACCTGGTCTACGGCGCGTATGAGCGGCGGTTGGCCAAGCGCCTGAACCCGCAGTCGCTGCCGCGCCACGTCGGCGTCATGCTCGACGGCAACAGGCGGTGGGCACGGGCCAACGGGTTCGAGACGAAGGACGGGCACCAGGCGGGTGCCGACAAGATCAAGGACCTGCTCGCGTGGTGTGAAGAGGCCGGCGTCGAGGTCGTCACCCTGTGGCTGCTGTCCACGGACAACCTCGACCGCTCCCGCGGGGAGATCGTGCCGCTGCTGAAGATCATCGAGACCGCGGTGGCGGACCTCGCTGCGGCGCAACGCTGGCGGCTGCACCCCATCGGCGCCCTGGATCTGCTCCCCGCGGAGAGCGCGGCGAGCCTCAAGGCGTCCGCGGAGGCCACCCGTGGTGTCTCGGGGATGCATGTCAACGTCGCCTGCCCCTACGGCGGCCGCCGCGAGATCACCGACGCCGTCCGGGCGATGCTCCTCGAGCACTCGGGCCGCGGCACGCCGATCGAGGTCATCGCCGACCAGCTCAGCGTCGAGGAGATCGCCGCCCACCTCTACACCAAGGGCCAGCCGGACCCGGACCTCGTCATCCGCACCTCCGGGGAGCAGCGCCTCGGCGGGTTCCTGTTGTGGCAGAGCGCGAAGTCGGAGTTCTACTTCTGCGAGGCGTACTGGCCCGACTTCCGCCACGTCGACTTCCTGCGCGCGCTGCGCTCATACGCCGAGCGGGAGCGCCGGTTCGGCCGGTAGCCCCGTCCCGGAGCCCGGCCGGGTGACGGCATACTCGTGGGTATGCCGGGTGCCACCGTCTGCCGCGTGCCGGCTCTCGCGCACGCGGCCGGGCCCCCGGCGAGCGGCAACGGCGCGAACTGCGAGGCGACACTCCGCGCCGAAGCGCCATCCGGCGACCGGGTGGGACATACCGTCAAGGAAGACGCAGGGCGCCCGCTCCGCGTCCGGGAGGCCCGATCGATGGAGCAGCTGTTCCAGCTCCGAACGGAGGGCCGGAGCAGGCCCAACCGTGAGGTCACGGCCCGGTCCCGGCACCTCGTTCGCGAGTAGGCGCACCCGGTGTGCCGCAAGGAGTCGGAAATGGCTACCAACCGTCGTCCCACGACCTCGCCGCTCGCTGGTGCTGGCGTGACGGCCCCGGAACGGACCACGCCCCCGACCGGCGAGCGCAAGACCTTCGTCCTCGACACCTCGGTCCTGCTGTCCGACCCGCGGGCGATGCTCCGGTTCAAGGAGCACGAGGTCGTCCTGCCCGTCGTCGTCGTCACCGAACTCGAGGCCAAGCGCCACCACCCGGAGCTCGGCTACTTCGCCCGGCACGCCCTGCGGCTGCTCGACGACATGCGGGTGCGCGAGGGCCGGCTGGACCGGCCGGTGCCGGTGGGGGACGCCGGCGGCACCCTGCGGGTCGAGCTCAACCACACGGACCCGGCTGCCCTTCCCGCGGGTTTCCGGCTGGGGGACAACGACACCCGGATCCTGTCGGTCGCGAAGAACCTCGCCGACGAGGGGTTCGACGTCTGCGTCGTCAGCAAGGACCTGCCGATGCGGGTCAAGGCGTCGGCGGTCGGCCTCGCCGCGGAGGAGTACCGCGCCCTGATGGCCGTCGACTCCGGCTGGACCGGCATGGACGAGCTGGATGTCACGGTCGCCGAGATGGACTCGCTCTACGACAGCGGGCGCATCGAGCACCCCGGCGCCGCCGAGCTGCCCTGCCACACCGGGCTCGTCCTGCTCTCCCCGCGGGGCAGCGGCCTCGGCCGGGTCGGGGCGGACAAGCAGGTCCGGCTGGTGCGCGGCGACCGCGACGCGTTCGGCCTGCACGGGCGCAGTGCCGAGCAGCGGATCGCGCTCGACCTGCTGCTCGACCCCGACGTCGGCATCATCAGCCTCGGCGGCCGCGCCGGCACGGGCAAGAGCGCGCTGGCCCTGTGCGCGGGGCTCGAGGCGGTGATGGAGCGCAGGCAGCACCGCAAGTTCATCGTCTTCCGTCCCCTGTATGCCGTGGGCGGGCAGGAGCTCGGCTACCTCCCGGGGACCGAGCAGGAGAAGATGGGGCCCTGGGGCCAGGCGGTGTTCGACACCCTCGGTGCCCTGGTCTCGACGGAGGTCGTCGAGGAGGTCATGGACCGGGGCATGC
>JBPCOG010000281.1:0-1691 GCA_051000455.1 Lapillicoccus sp.
CCCGTCGTCACGTGCCCCGAGCCGGGCTCACGGCATACTCTCGCGTCATGGGCACCGAGGTCCGCACGGCGACGTTCACGCGCGAGCAGCGCCAGCAGTACCGCGAGAAGGTCCGGCTGTGCCTCGACGTGTTCGAGCGGATGCTGGCCCACAGCCAGTTCGAGTTCGACCGGCCGATGACCGGGATGGAGATCGAGCTGAACCTGGTGGGCAAGGACTACCGGCCGAAGATGGACAACGCCGACGTCCTCGTGGCGATCCAGGACCCCGAGTTCCAGACCGAGCTGGCCCGGTTCAACATCGAGTTCAACGTGCCCCCGCGCCCGCTGCCGGGTGACGCCGCGCTGGAGCTCGAGCGCGACCTGCGGACGTCGCTCAACGAGGCGGAGCGGCGCAGCAGCGGGCTCGACACGCACATCGTCATGATCGGGATCCTGCCCACCGTCATGCCCGAGAACTTCGAGGGCGACTGGATGAGCGCCAACACCCGCTACCAGGCACTGAACGACGCCGTCCTCGCCGCCCGTGGCGAGGACATCTACCTCGACATCGAGGGGCCCTCCGGGGAGCGGCTGGTGAGGTATGCCGACTCGCTCGCCCCCGAGTCCGCGTGCACCTCCATGCAGCTGCACCTGCAGGTGGAGCCGGTCCACTTCGCTGCGCACTGGAACGCGGCCCAGGTGCTCGCCGGCGCGCAGCTCGCGCTGGGGGCGAACTCGCCGTACTTCTTCGGCCACCAGCTGTGGGCGGAGACCCGGATCGAGCTGTTCAGCCAGGCCGCCGACACCAGGTCCGTCGAGCTGCGCAACCAGGGGGTGCGGCCGCGGGTGTTCTTCGGCGAGCGATGGATCACCTCGGTCTTCGACCTCTTCGAGGAGAACGTGCGCTACTTCCCGGCGCTGCTGCCGGAGATCTCCGACGAGGACCCGCAGGCGGTGCTCGAGGCCGGACGGGTGCCGGAGCTGAGCGAGCTGCGGCTGCACAACGGCACCGTCTACCGCTGGAACCGCCCGATCTACGACACCGCCAGGGGCCGGCCGCACCTGCGCGTGGAGAACCGGGTCCTGCCCGCCGGCCCGAGCATCGTCGACACGCTGGCGAACTCCGCCTTCTACTACGGGGCGCTGCGCACCCTGGCCCGCGAGGACCGGCCCCTCTGGACCAAGATGAGCTTCGTCGCAGCCGAGGAGAACTTCGTCGCCGGCGCCCGGGAGGGGATCGACTCGCGGCTGTTCTGGCCCGGTCGGGGTGAGGTGCCGGCCACGGAGCTGGTCCTTCGCCACCTACTCCCGATGGCGAACGACGGCCTGGCCGAGTGGGGGGTCTCGCAGGCGGTCCGGGACCGCTACCTCTCGGTCATCGAGGGACGCTGCCTGACGGGGATGAACGGCGCGTCCTGGCAGGTGGAGACCGTGCGCCGCCTGGAGCAGCGCGGCCTCGGGCGCCTCGAGGCGCTGCGGGAGATGCTCGTCGGGTACAGCGCCAACATGCACGCCAACGAGCCGGTCCACACCTGGGAGCTTCCCGCCGTGCGGGGCGGGCCCAGGTAGCCCGCCCGGGTCCGCAGCCCCGACCTGGCCCGTCGGGGACCGCGCCGGGGGGGGGGGGGGGGGGGGGGGGGGGCGGGGGCGGCGAAGGCGGGCGGAGAGGTGATAGGCGGCGCCCTCTCTGGCCTTCGCATCCATCCACTA
>JBPCOG010000176.1:0-1178 GCA_051000455.1 Lapillicoccus sp.
GCCGGCCTGCTCGTCGGCGCACTCACCTTCACGAACCTTTTCGTCGGCGTCTTCAACCTGCTCCCCGGCCTGCCCCTCGACGGCGGCTTCGTCGTCGACGCCCTCGTGTGGCGGGTGACGGGGGACCGCAGCAAGGGCCTGCTCGTCGCCGGGTGGCTCGGGCGCGCCCTCACCGTCGTCGTGCTGTTCTGGATCGTCGTGCGGCCCCTGCTCGCCGGGCAGACCCCGTCCCTGTTCACCATCGTCTGGGGCGGCCTGATCGGCGCGTTCCTCTGGTCGGGCGCGACCAACGCGATCAAGTCCGCCACCGCCCGACGCCTGATCTCCTCGGTGACGGTCGGCCAGGTGCTGCGCCCCGTCCTCACGGTGGCGGCGACCGAGAGCGCACAGGGCGTTCTCGACCGGCTCGGGAGGGACCCGCAGGTGGGCTTCGTCGTCGCCGTCGACGGGTCCGGCAGCCCGGCGGGGCTTGTCGACGTGCCGGCCATCGGCGGCATCGACGAGGTGCGCCGGCCGCTGGTGGCCGCGGCCTCCCTCGTCCTGCGGCAGCCGGACGGCTGGCTGGTCGCCGCTGGCCCGGACGACGACGTGGGCAGCGTCATCAACGCGATCGCCACGCACCCGCAGTCCGACGGCAGCCAGCTGCAGGTCGTCCTCGTCACCGACCCGGTGGGGCGCATCCTCGGCACCGTCGCCGTCGACGACCTCAACCGCGCCTTCCCGCGCTGAGCGTCCTTCGTGCACAACCCCTCGCGTCCGTCTCCCTCCCTCCACAGCCGGCCTGCCGGTGCCCTCGGGCCGCCCCGTCGCGTCCGAGACTGAGGACGAGGACCGGCAGCCGGTATGCCGCGTGCGGCCGGCCGCGGCCGCGCCACCGGGCTGCTCGGGGTGGGAGGGACTGGTGACGGGCAGGGTGATGGGGGGCAGGGCGATGGCGGACAGGGCGATGGCGGACAGGGCGATGGCGGGCAGGGCGATCGTGGGGGAGGAGGGGGCGGACCTCAACGTGGTCCGGCTGACCGGGCGGCTCAGCGCCGAGCCGCAAGCCCGTGAGCTGCCGAGCGGGGACCAGATCGTGCAGCTGAGGGTGGTCGTGCCACGACAGGTGCTCGTGCCAGGTCAGGAGGGGCCGCGGAGCCCCCGGGCGGAGCACGTCCCGGCGGGGGGCCGCACCCGAG
>JBPCOG010000004.1:0-1327 GCA_051000455.1 Lapillicoccus sp.
TCGGGCGAGCCGAGGCCGGCGAACAGGTCGTCCTCGTCCTGCCCGATCGGCACGTAGCTGACCGCTGCCTCGTAGTCCTCCGTCGGCCAGACGTCGCGCTGCAGCCCCAACGGCACCTTGAACCACATACCTCCCGGGTCCACCTGCGTCGCGTGGGCAAGCAACGCCCGGTCGCGCACGTCGAAATACTCCGAGCAGGCGACCCTCGTGGTGATGGTCCGCTCGGGACGGTCGGCCCAGTTCTTGATCCACTCGACGTAGGGCGACTCCATGCCACGCTCGAGCATCGCGTTGTGGAAGCCCATCACCCGTCCCCGCGAGAAGGTCTGGCCGTAGTAGATCTTCAACGGCTGCCACGCCTCGCCGGCCTCCGGGTATGCCGTCGGGTCGCCGGCCGCGTCGAACGCCGCCATCGACACGGTGTGCGTCATCACGTGGTCGGGGTGTGGGTAGCCGCCCGCCTCGTCGTAGGTCGTCATCACGTGGGGCCGGAACTCGCGGATCACCCGGACCAGCGCCTCGGTCGCCACCTCGACCGGCTCGAGGGCGAAGCACCCCTCGGGCAGTGGCGGCGGCGGGTCGCCCTCGGGCAGTCCGGAGTCGACGAACCCGAGCCAGGTGTGCTCGCAGCCGAGGGCCTCCTGGGCCGCCCGCATCTCGTCACGACGGACCTGAGCCATGTCGCGCAGGATGTGCGGGTCGTCCTTAAGCAGGGGGTTGAGGATGTCGCCGCGCTCCCCGCCCGTGCACGAGACGACGAGGACCCGGGCGCCCTCGGCGATGTGCTTCGCCGTCGTCGCCGCCCCCTTGCTCGACTCGTCGTCTGGGTGCGCATGCACCGCCATGAGCCGCAGCCCTTGGTGCTCCATCGGCATACCTGTTTTCTTTCCCTCGTGCTCGTGCTCGGTCCTCGCGGCTACGGTGAACCATCATGTCACCAGCAGCCGCTCGGCCGGGCAGAGGAAGGGGCAGTCGGATGGGGATGCCGCGGCCGGCCCCGGGCACCGGACGCTGGTGGGTCGTCGGGGTGCTGGGCTGCGGGGTCGCCGTGGCCCTCATCGTCGGGGTGAACCTCTCCGGCGCCGGCGCCCGGGTGAGCGCGACGACGACCGCGTTCAAGGTTCTGGACGATGCGAGCGTGCAGGTGTCCTTCGACGTCACGAAACCCCCGGAGGTGCGGGTGACGTGCACCATCCGGGCGGTCGACTCCCACTTCACGGCGGTCGGCAGCGCCCAGGTGGACGTCCTTCCGGCTGCCCATGCGACCACGCACCTCGTCGGCATCGTCCGGACTACGGCCCGGGCGGTCTCGGGGGTCGTCCAGGAC
>JBPCOG010000436.1:0-3581 GCA_051000455.1 Lapillicoccus sp.
AGCCGGCAAGCGCAGGCGCGGGCTCAGCCACCCCCGCCACCCACCACCGCGACCTGGCCGCGTTCGGCCGCGAGGGCGATGTCGGACCGGTACTGGGAGCCCGGGAGGTCGACCAGCGCGACGGCCCGGTATGCCGTCTCGCGCGCCTCGCGCAGGTCGGCGCCGGTCGCCACGACGTCGAGGACCCGGCCGCCGGCGGAGACGAGCGCGCCGTCGGCGTCGACCCGGGTGCCCGCGTGCAGCACCAGGACGTTCGGCACGGCGGCTGCCTCGTCCACCCCCCGGATCACGTCCCCCGCCCTCGGCGAGCCCGGGTACCCGCTCGCGGCAACGACGACGGCCACCGCGTGCCGGTCCTTCACCCGCAGCCTGCCGACGCGGTCGAGGCGACCGGTGGCCGCGGCATACAGCAGGCCGCCCAGGGGGGTGGCGAGCCGGGCGATGGACACCTGGCCGTCGGGGTCCCCGAACCGGGCGTTGAACTCGACGACCCTGGGGCCGCGGCCGGTCAGGGCAAGGCCGACGTAGAGGGCGCCGACGAAGGGCGTCCCGCGACGGCGCATCTCGTCGATGGTGGGCTGGGCGACCCGCTGGACGACGTCCGCCGCAAGGTCGCCCGGAGCCCAGTCGAGCGGGGAGTAGGCGCCCATCCCACCGGTGTTCGGGCCCTCGTCGCCGTCGGCGAGCCGCTTGAAGTCCTGGGCGGGGGGGAGCGCGAGGACGGTCGTGCCGTCGGTGACACAGAAGACGGACACCTCCGGCCCGTCGAGGTACTCCTCGACGACGACCCGGGCGGTGGACGTCTGGGCCAGACAGGCCCGGGCGTGCGCCAGCGCGTCGCCGCGGGAGTCGGTGACGACGACACCCTTGCCCGCGGCCAGCCCGTCGTCCTTGACGACGTGGGGCGCACCGAAGGCGTCGAGAGCCGCCTCGACCTCTGCGGTGGTGGCGCACACGTGAGCGAGCCCGGTCGGCACCCCCGCGGCTGCCATCACCTGCTTCGCGAAGGCCTTGCTCCCCTCGAGCCGGGCCGCCTCGCGGGAGGGGCCGAAGACGGGAACGCCGCTCTCGCGCAGCACGTCGGCCACGCCGGCCACGAGTGGCGCCTCGGGTCCGATGACGACCAGGTCAACCGCGTGCCTGACCGCGATCTCGAGGACGGCTTGGGCCCGACACGCGTCCGGCAGGGGCTCGCACCGCGCCACCGCGGCGATGCCCGCGTTCCCGGGTGCGACGAGCACCTCACCCACGCCGTCGTCCGCGAGTAGCGCGAGGACGAGGCCGTGCTCCCGGGCGCCGGAACCGATGACGAGGACGTCCACCCGGCCCAGCCTATTGGGGGCGCGGCCGGACACGTGCAGGGTCCCCGGGAGAGCAGGGGGGACGTTCACCCGGGGACGCCCGCGCGGTGCGCTCTGCAGTGGGAGGGGACCCACGAGACGCAACCCGTGTGTCGCACTAGTCGACGCAGCCACTCTGGCAAAGGGGACGGCTCTAGTAAAGGCCGGCGCCGGCGCGGTACAGTCATTGTCGGCATTCCGCCAACTTTCAACTACCGGGAGTTGGGGTGGTCGATGGTGGCCAGGCAGTCCCCCGACGACATCGTCGACGCGCTCTCCGTCTCGCTGTCCGAACCGGTGTCCGTGGGCGATGTCACCGCGGTGTACCTCGCGATCCTCCGACAGGAAGGCCCGACCCGGGAGCTGCTGCTCGCCCAGGGCATGGAGACCGCTGACGTCGACTCCGCGCTGCGGCTGCTGGCGGCGCGGGGGTTCATCACGCTGGATCCGGGCGGGACGTTCGAGGTCATCGCCCCCCGGACCGCACTGCCGCACCATGCCCTCGACCTGGAACGCCGGGCGAACGCCCTTCGTGCGGCGGCGAGCGAGCTCGAGCAGATCTACCGCGGCAGGCGGGCGCACGGCAACGGTCCCGGTGGAGGTCTGCAGCCGCTGCACTCCCCGGAGGAGATCTCGTCGGCGTCCAGCCGCGTCATCAGCGAGGCGCGGGAACGGGTCATCTGCCTGCACGCCTTGACGACGCGGACGCTGGAGCTGTTGCGGACCCCGCTGGCGGCCCAGCGCCGGCCCGCGGGGCTGAGCGGCCACCCGGTGGCGCTCCGGGCGGTCTTCGACAGCCGGGTGCTCGACCAGCCGGACGCCCCGCGGGTGCTGCAGGCTCGTGCCGAAGGGGGCGAGCGCCACCGCGTCTGCCCCGACGTCCCGCTCGGCGTCGTCGTCGCGGACGAGGCCACCGCGGTCCTCGACTTCTCCTTTCCGGGCTCGGTCGGTCCGGTTGGCCTGCTCGTGCGGGCGCGGCCGCTGGCGCAGGCACTGCGCGATCTCGCGGAGCGCTTCTGGGGGCTCGCCGTGCCCGTCCCGGCGCGGCCGAGGAGGCCGGGGCTCACCCAGCGGGACACGACGATCCTCACGCTGATGGCGTCGGGGGTGGCGGACGCCACCATCGCACGGCAGGTGTCGGTCTCGCAGCGCACGGTCGAACGCCGGGTCCGGGCGCTGATGGACCAGCTCGGTGCGGAGACCCGCTTCCAGGCCGGGGCACAGGCGGCCCACCGAGGGTGGCTCTGACCACGTGCCGGGGCGTGTTTCCGCCGGGAACGCGAACGGAGACTAGACTTTCGGGTTCCTATCGTCAAGCAGACCCCCAGGCGGCGCACGTGAGCGGATCGAACAGCCCCAAGGCCACGTCGGCCGAGGTGGCGGACGAGATCGCAGCAGAGCAGACCCATGTCGACCGGGTCTACGCGGAGCTGGCCAAGGCCGGCGAGCGGACGACCCTCGTCGAGGCCGACGGCCTGGCCCGGGGCCGCACGGAGCGCACCGGAGAGGCTCGCGACGAGGAGCTCACCGGGCTGTTCGAGCGGGACGCCCTCGTCTTCCACGCGGCGCGCCGCCGGAACGCGCTCGAGAGCCAGTACGAGGGACTGGTCTTCGGCCGTCTCGACATCGACCACCACCTGGCCAGCGCCACGACTGAGCGCGAGGTGCGCTACGTCGGGCGCCTGGGCGTCCGGGACGACGACTACGAGCCGCTCGTCATCGACTGGCGGGCGCCCGCCGCCTCGCCGTTCTACCGGGCCACCCCCGTCGAACCCCTCGGCGTCCTGCGCCGCCGGGTGCTGCGGTGCAAGGGATCAGACGTCGTCGGCATCGAGGACGACCTCATGGTCGCGGAGGCCCCGGACGACCTCGTCGTCGTCGGCGACGGCGCGCTCATGGCGGCACTGACCCGCAGCCGGGGCGCCCAGATGCGCGACATCGTCGCCACGATCCAGCGGCACCAGGACGAGGCGATCCGGGCCCCGGCGCGCGGCGTCACCGAGATCACCGGGGGCCCCGGCACCGGCAAGACGGTCGTCGCGCTGCATCGCGCGGCATACCTGCTCTACTCCGACCGGCGTCGTTTCGAGTCCGGCGGAATCCTCGTGATCGGACCGTCCGCGGCATACACCTCGTACATCGAGCGGGTGCTGCCGTCCCTCGGCGAGGACACCGTGACGCTGCGCTCGCTGGGAGACGTCGTCGACGTGGTGAGCGCGGAGCGGCTCGACTCGCCGGCGG
>JBPCOG010000335.1:0-1250 GCA_051000455.1 Lapillicoccus sp.
CGATCAGGTACATGCTCGAGCGGCGGGCCAGGCTCGGCGGCAGCCTCCCGCACCGCCGGGTGCAGCACGAGTTGCTCAAGCTGCCCCCCGACGAGGCGTACGCCCAGGTGAAGAAGGGGTCCGGCAAACAGCAGATCGCGACGACCATGGCGTTCGTCCGGCTGCTCAAGGACCTCATGCGCGACAAGGAGTTCGGCAAGCGGGTCGTGCCCATCATCCCCGACGAGGCGCGCACCTTCGGCATGGACTCGTTCTTCCCGACGATCAAGATCTACAACCCGCACGGCCAGAACTACACCCCGGTGGACGCGGAGCTGATGCTGGCCTACCGGGAGTCCAGGACCGGGCACCTCCTGCACCTCGGCATCAACGAGGCGGGGTCGCTGGCCGCGTTCACGGCGGTGGGCACCTCGTACGCCACCCATGGCGAGCCGATGCTGCCAATCTACGTCTTCTACTCGATGTTCGGCTTCCAGCGCACCGGCGACTCGATCTGGGCCGCTACCGACCAGATGACGCGGGGCTTCCTCATCGGCGCCACGGCGGGGCGCACCACCCTCACCGGGGAGGGGCTGCAGCACGCGGACGGCCACTCCCCGCTGCTGGCCTCGACGAACCCGGCCGTGGTGGCCTACGACCCGGCGTACGCCTACGAGATGGCCCACATCGTCCAGGACGGCCTGCGCCGGATGTACGCGGGCGACAGCGACAGCTCCAACGAGAACGTCATCTACTACCTCACCGTCTACAACGAGCCGCAGGTCCAGCCGAAGGAACCCGAGGACGTCGACGTCGAGGGCATCCTCCGCGGCATGTACCTCCTCGCCCCCGCAGCGACCGACGCCGGGGACGACCAGCCGCCAAGGGCCCAGCTGCTGGCCTCCGGCGTCGGAGTGCCCTGGGCGCTGGAAGCCCAGGAGCTGCTCGCCACGGACTTCGGCGTCGCCGCCGACGTGTGGTCGGTGACGTCCTGGAGCGAGCTGCGCCGGGACGGGATGGCCTGCGACGAGCAGGAGTTCCTGCACCCGGAGGAGCAGGCACGCCTTCCCTACGTCACCCAGCGGCTGGCGGACGCGGAGGGTCCGGTGCTGGCCGTGTCCGACTACATGCGAGCGGTCCAGGACCAGATCGCTCCGTACGTGCCGGGCGACTTCATGTCCCTCGGAGCCGACGGGTTCGGCTTCTCGGACACCCGTCAGGCGGCCCGGCGCTTCTTCCACATCGACGGTCCGTCCCTCGCGGTGCGCACC
>JBPCOG010000230.1:0-6653 GCA_051000455.1 Lapillicoccus sp.
TCGGGGTCCTGCTGCTCGTTCCCCTGGTCTACCTCGTCCTGACGATGGCCCGGCTGCAGGGCGGCGCGTTCGCCGTCTCGACGGCCTCCCGGGAGGCGGGCCGCGCCTTCACCACCGCAACCCAGGACGCCGACGGCTACGGCCGGGCCCAGGTGGCGGCGGCGATGTCCTTCGCGGACTACGGTTTCGGCGACGAGGCACACCTCGCGCTCTCCTGCGACGGTTCGCCGTGTCTGCGGCCCGAGGGTCGCGTCAGGGCCATCGCGACGGTCGAGGTGCGGATGCCGCTCGTGCCGGACTTCCTCGCGGCGGCGGTGCCCGCGTCCATCCCCATCTCGGCGACCCACGTCGCCACGGTGGACAGGTTCGCGGGGCGATGAGCGGTATGCCGGGCCGGCGCGTCCCCCACCACCGCCGGTCCCTGCGTGCACGGACATCGCGTGGCGGGACTGACGGCGATGGGCTCCCGTCCGGGGCACGTCCGACGTCCTGGCGCCGCGACCGCGGTCAGGTCTCGGTCCTCATCCTCGGGCTGTTCGGCATCGTCTCCCTGCTCGTCGTCGGGGGCATCGACGTCACCGCGGCGCAGATCGCCCGGATTCGCGTCCTCGACGCGGCGGACGCGGCGGCCCTCGACGCGGCGGACTCGCTGGACGAGCCCGGCGCCTACCGGCAGGGCCTCGGGCCGGCAGTGGCCCTGAGCACCGCGACGGTCCAGCGGGCGGCGGCGCAGAACCTCGCGGCGCGACCGCTGCCGACCGGGGTCACCTCGTGGGGGACCGTGGTGGGCACCGGCACTTCGGACGGCCACACCGCGGTGGTCGTCGTGCAGGGCGTCGCGCGCCTGCCCATGACGGGCGGGCTGCTCAGCGCCCTCGGCGGGTCGGTGACGATCACCGTGGAGTCGCGGGCCCGGGCCCCGCTGCGCTGACCCTCCGCCGCCAGCCCGCCTCCTCAGCTCACCCAGGCGAGGGCGCGCGCCACCGACGAGTCGAGCGGCGCCCGGATTCCCTTGTGCAGGGTGGCGGCGACATCCGCGAGGACGCCGAGCTCGATGCCGGTGGGGTGCCCCATCGACTCGAGCATGTGGACCACGTCCTCGGTGGCGACGTTCCCCGCCGCCCCCGGTGCGAAGGGACAGCCGCCGATGCCGCCCAGTGCCGAGTCGAAGCGGGTGATCCCGTGCTCGAGGCCGCTGACGACGCCGGCGAGTGCCATGCCGTAGGTGTTGTGCAGGTGCAGGCCGAACGTCGCCTCGGGGAAGCAGGCGAGCACCGCGGCGGTGAGCCGGCCGACGTGGGCCGGGTCGGCCCGGCCGATGGTGTCGGCGAGGATGAAGTCGGTCAGGCCCATTCCCAGCAGGTCGCCGACGATCTGCTCGACCCGCTCGACCGGAGTGACGCCGTCGAACGGGCACACGAAGGCGGTTGCCACTGCCGCAGAGACGGCGACGCGCTCGCCGGCGAGGAACTCGACCACCGCACGGGTCGCCTGCAGCCCCTCGGCCACCGAGCGTCGCGTGTTGCTCTGGCTGTGCCCCTCGCTGGCGGACAGGACCATCCGCACGCTGGTGACGCCGGCGTCCACCGCCAGTCTGGCCCCCCGCAGGTTCGGGACGAGCGCCGCGTAGGAGGTGTCAGGGCGTCGGGGCATGGCGCCGAACAGCGCCGCCGTGTCCGCCATCTGCGGCACGACCGCCGGGTTGACGAAGGAGCCGACCTCGAACGAGCGGACACCGGCGGCCGACAGACCAGCCAGAACGGCCAGCTTGGTGTCGATGTCGACGACCGCCGGCTGGATCTGGAGGCCGTCGCGGAGGGTGACGTCGGTGATCGTCACCAGCTCCTCGGGGCTGCTCACGCCACGACCCCTTCGCGTCTGAGGGCGCCGATGTCGCCAGACGCGAGCCCGAGGACCCGGGACAACACCTCGTCGGTGTGCTCGCCGAGCTCCGGACCGAGCGACTCCACCCGTCCCGGCCGCTCCCGAAGGCGGGGGACCACCCCCGGGAAGGCCACCGGACGCTGCCCCGAGCCGGTGTCGACGACGCGTCGCTCCAGCATCCCGCGGGCCCGGTAGTGCGGATCCTCGGCGATGTCGGAGGCCCGGTAGATGGGACCCGTCGGCACCGCTGCCTGCTCCATCACGGAAAGCACCTCCTGCGCCGGTCGCTTCACGACCCAGTCGGCGATGGCCTGCTCGATCTCGTCCTCGCGGGTCACCCGCCCGGTGTTGCCGGCCAGGTCGGGGTCGCTCGCGAGGTCCCCGCGGCCGACCGCGTCCATCAGCCGCGGGAAGACCCGGTCACCGTTGCCGCTGATGACGACCCACGTGTCGTCAGAGGTCGCATAGGTCCCGGACGGGACCACGCCGGGCATCGAGACACCGGTCCGCTCCGGCTCGACCCCGTAGGCGTCGAAGTCGGGCAGCAGGGACTCCATCACGTTGAACACCGACTCGTAGAGCGCGGTGTCCACCAGCTCCCCCTGCCCGTGGCGCTGTCGCCCGAGCAGCGCGACAACCGCGCCGAAGGCGGCGTGCAGGCCGGCGAGCGAGTCGGCCAGGGAGATGCCCACCCTCGTGGGCGGGCGGTCCGGGTAGCCGGTGAGGTGGCGCAGCCCACCGAATGCCTCCGCAACGGCGCCGAACCCGGGCCGGCCGGCATACGGGCCGGTCTGGCCGTAGCCCGACACGCGCACCAGCACCAGCCCCGGACTCCGCCGGCGCAGCTGCTCCTCCCCCAGCCCCAGCCGCTCCAACGTGCCCGGTCGGAAGTTCTCGACGACGACGTCGCAGGTGCCGACGAGGTCGAGGACGAGGTCACGCCCGCGGGGGACGCCGAGGTCGATCGCCACCGACTTCTTGTTGCGGGCCAGGCTGCGCCAGAGCAGCGACGTGTCACCCTCGTGCAGTCGCCAGCGTCGCAGCTCGTCACCGATCCCGGGGCGCTCGATCTTGACGACCTCGGCACCGAAGTCCGAGAGGAGCCGACAGGCGAACGGCCCCGAGATGTAGGACCCCAGCTCGAGGACACGGATGCCCGCGAGCGCTGCCGTGGGGGGTGGGCTCACTTGGCGAGGTACTCGTTGGTGTAGGTCTTCGACAGGTCGATGGTGGCGCTCCCGACCTCGGGGATCGACTGCTTGAGCACGCTGAGGACCTCCTTGGCGCCGTCCTCGTGGATCTTGCCGTCCGGCGAGTAGGCCTTCTTCGCCGCCTCGATCGACGCGACGTAGACCGACTTGTCGTCCCCCGCGTACTGGGGCGGCATCTTCGCCGCGATCTCCTCGGCGGAGTGGCCCTGGATCCAGGTCAGCGTCCTCTGGATCGCACCAGCCAGCTTGCGGGCGGTGTCCGGGTTCTTGTTGATCCAGTCACCCGTGGAGTAGAGGACCGCCGCGGGATAGGTGCTCACCCCGAAGGCGTTCTGCACGCCCTCGGCGGTGCGGGTGTCCGAGAGGATGACCAGGTTGTCCTTCCCGACGCGCTTCTGCAGCTGCGAGAGCGACGGGTCGATCATCACCGCGGCGTCGACCTTGCCGTTCTCCATGGCTGCCACCGCCGTCGCGTCACCCCCGATGGCGACCACCGGGGCTGCGTCCGGGCTCAGGCCATTCTTGCGCAGCAGGAACTTGAGGAAGAAGTCGGTGCTGGACCCGGGGGCGGTCACCCCGACCGTCGCGCCCTGCAGGTCCTTGATGGTCTTGATCGGCTTCTTCGCCTTGGGCGAGACGGCGAGGACCACCGAGGGGTACTGCAGCATGCCGACAAAGGCCTTGACCTCCTTGCCCTTCGCCGCCATCTGGATGGTGTGGTCGTAGAAGCCGCTCACGACGTCGACGCTGCCTCCCTGCAGCGCCTGCAGCGCCTTGGAGCCCCCCTGGAGGTCGTCGAGCTGGACGTCCACCCCGGCCTCCTTGTAGTAGCCGAGCTGCTGGGCGAGCGTCGTGGGCAGGTAGACGAGCAGCGGCTGCCCGCCGACGCCCATTCGCACGGTCCCCCCGCTGGCGGGTCCGCCGCCCGCTGGCGCGGTGCCACCTCCGCCGCCGCTCGCCCCCCCGCCGCCCTCGCCGGGCTTCTGGGCGCACGCACCGAGGGAGAGGAGCAGGGCCGCTGTCGCGACGAGGTTCAGCAGCAGGCGTACTCGCGGGCGACGGTCGGTCGTACGGCGGGGGACAGACATGGCAGGACCCTTCGTGTTGGGGGAGAGGGAGAGACGGTATGCCGCGACAGGCTCAGGCACGCGAGGCTGCCTCCGGCTTCCAGCGGAGCAGATAGCGCTCGAGGACCCCCACGAGCACGTCGATGAGGACGACGACGACGGACAGGACGGCCATCCCGGCGAACACGCCCGTCGTGTCGAACGTCCCCTCGGCCTGGGCGATGACGTAGCCGACACCGCTGGACGAGCCAAGGTACTCGCCCACCACCGCGCCGACGATCGAGAAGCCGACGCTGACGTGCAGGCTGGAGAAGATCCAGGTGAGGGCGCTGGGCAGGAACACGTGGCGCACGAGCTGGGACTCGGTGGCCCGCAGCATCCGCGCGTTGGCGACCAGCACCGGGTCGACCTCGCGGATGCCCTGGTAGGTGTTGAAGAACACGATGAAGAACACGAGTGTGACCCCGAACGCGACCTTCGACCAGATGCCCAGCCCGAACCAGAGCAAGAACAGCGGGGCGAGGACGACGCGGGGCAACGCGTTGAGGACCTTGATGAACGGGTCGAGCAGCAGGGCGAGGAAGTGGACCCGGGCCAGGACGAACCCCACCAGCAGGCCCAGGGCCATGCCGATGACGAGGGCGAGGAACGCCTCGGTGAGCGTGACCTGCAGGTGCGGCAGAATCGAGCCGGTCCGCAGCCACTCGAGCACCCGGCCCCCGATGTCGCCGGGACGGCTGAAGAAGAACGGGTCGACCACGCCGGCGCGGCCGAGGACCTCCCACAGGCCGATGACGAGCACCACCAGGGCGAGCTGCAGCAGCCGGACGGTGACGGGCACCCGGCGGCGCCGCCTTCCCGCGGGCGGGTCCGGGGCCGGGGTGGGACGGGTATCGACGGGCGCTGGTCGCACCGACCCGGGGGACTCAGTGGTGGAGCTGCGTGCTTCGCTCATGGGTCTTCATCACCTCGTCCCGCAGGGCAGCCCAGATCGTGTTGTACGTCGAGGTGAAGCGGGGGTCGGCCCGGATGCTCATGAGGTCCCTCGGGCGCGGCAGGTCGACCGGGAAGCGCCCGACGATGCCGCTGGCCGGGCCGGCCGAGAGCAGCAGCACCTCGTCCGACAGCGACACCGCCTCGTCGAGGTCGTGGGTGACGAAGACGACCGACGTGCCGGAGCCGGTCCACAGCTCGAGCAGCTCGATCTCCATGAGCAGACGGGTCTGCACGTCGAGCGCGCTGAACGGCTCGTCCATGAGGAGCATGTCGGGACCCATGATCCACGTCTGGGCGATGGCGACACGTTTGCGCATTCCCCCCGAGAGCTGGAACGGGTAGCGGTCCTCGAAGCCGCTGAGGCCCACTCGTCGCAACCACTGCCGCGCTTCGTCGCGCCGCGAGGCCGGGGTGCCCTTCTTGGCCAGGCGCGGCGCCAGCATGACGTTGTCGAGGACCGTCTTCCAGGGCATCAGCGCGTCCTGCTGGAACAGGTATCCCGCACGCCGGTTGATTCCCTGCAGCGTGGAACCGAGGATCTCGACGCGTCCCGAGGCGGGGGCGACGAGTCCCGCCATGGCGTTGAGGATGGTGGACTTCCCGCAGCCGGACGGTCCGACGATGGAGACGAAACGCCCGCTCGGCACGCACAGGTCGATGTCCTCGACCGCGGTGTAGGTCCCCCCCGCCGGCGTGGGAAACGCCATGGTCAACCCGTCCAGGCGGATGGCGACCGGGGGCGCCTCGACTGCCGCTGACGTCTCTGTCATGAGCCCTCTCCCGCGACGGTGCGGACCGGACCAGCCCGTGGGCAAACTCGCCAGGGTCTCCATCGCACACCTTGGCGCCCACGATGTAAACATTCGTGCTCGAATGGCGAGACGGGAACTGGGACGACCGGGGCCGGCATACCGCCAGGGGGGTGCCCCGACGGCGAGCCGGTGGGCGACAGGGCTGGGCGTAGGCTGTCCGGTTGTGGCCGTCGACTTCTCCGAGGAGATCAGGAACCTGCGCGCGACGATGGACTCGGTGCGCGAGGTGACCGACCTCGACGCCCTCAGGCGTCAGATCACCGACCTGGAGGCCAGGGCCTCTGCGCCCGACCTGTGGGACGACCAGGACCGGGCCCAGCAGGTGACCTCGGCGCTCTCGCGGGCCGGCTCGGAGTACCAGCGGGTGACCGGCATGGACCGCCGGATCGACGACCTCGAGGTGCTCGTGCAGCTCGCCGACGAGGAGAGCGACGCGCCGACGCTGGCCGAGGCCGAGCGGGAGCTGTCCGCGCTTCGGCGCGATGTCGGCGACCTCGAGGTGCGCACGCTCCTGAACGGGGAGTACGACGAACGTGAGGCGGTGGTGACGATCCGGTCCGGGGCGGGCGGGGTCGATGCCGCGGACTTCGCCGAGATGCTCATGCGGATGTACCTGCGCTGGGCCGAGCGCCACGGCTACCCGACCCAGGTGCTGGACACCTCCTACGCCGAGGAGGCCGGGC
>JBPCOG010000261.1:0-2390 GCA_051000455.1 Lapillicoccus sp.
GTCCCCGTGCGGTGGCGTCCTGTCAGCGCCCCTCGACCGCGACCGGGCCGACGAGCTCGCCCTACTGCTCAAGGCGGTCGCCGACCCTGTCCGGCTGCAGCTGCTGAGCCTGATCCGCGCCGCGGAGTCCCAGGAGGCCTGTGTCTGCGACCTCACCGACGCGGTCAACCTCTCGCAACCCACGGTGAGCCACCATCTCAAGGTGCTCACCGAGGCGGGGCTGCTCAGCCGCGAGCGTCGCGGCACCTGGGCCTGGTTCGCGGTGGTCCCCGCCCGCCTCGCCGACGTCGCCGCGATCTTCGCCTGAGGACGGGTCCGCCGGCCGTGCGGAGGTTGATCGGGGAGGATCGGCGAGGTGGCGCCGGCACTGCATACCCGTCGCTGCGTTCGACGCAGTCACGGGTGGCTACCCTCCTGACTTAAGCATCCCGGGACGGCATCCAGACAGGAGAACGCGTGAGCGCACTGCTGCTGATCGGCGCGCTCCTGGTCGGGGTCGTCGTGCTGACCCCGTTGAGCGACCGCGTCAACGTCCCCCAGCCGGTGCTGGTGACCGTTTTCGGGCTGGCGGTGGCGTTGGTGCCGGGCGTCCCTGAGCTCTCCCTCGACCCCAGCCTCATCCTGCCGGTGCTGCTGCCACCGCTGCTCTTCGCCGCCACCCAGCGCACGACGGTCGGCGAGTTCCGGGACAGCGCCCGTCCCATCCTCGTGCTTGCCGTGGGACTGACGGTCGCGACCACCGCGGTCGTCGCAGTAGTGGCCCATGGGGCAGGCCTGGCCTGGCCCGCGGCATGGGTGCTGGGGGCGGTGGTCTCCCCGCCCGACCCGGTCGCGGCGACGGCGGTCGCACGGCGCCTACGGCTGCCGCACCGGATGGTGGTCGTCCTCGAGGGGGAGGGGATGTTCAACGACGCCACCGCACTGGTCCTCTACAAGGTGGCGGTCGCGGCGGCCGTGACCGGCCAGCTCTCGCCTGGCGTCGCCGCGCTCGACCTGCTCCTCGCCCTCCTCGTCGGCGTCGGGCTCGGTGTGGCGGTCGGGTGGCTCGCCCGGGGCGCTCTGGCCGTCCTGCACGACCCGCGCGCGGAGACGACCGTGACCGTGGTGCTGCCCTTCATCGCCTACCTCGGCGCCGAGCACCTGCGCGGGTCGGGCGTCCTCGCCGTGCTGGCTCTGGGGCTGTTCCTGCGCAGCTTCGGCCACCCCGTCATCACCTCCGGCGGCTGGCTGCTCGGGCGGGCGGTGTGGGACTACGTCGACTTCGTCCTCACCAGCCTCACCTTCGCCCTCATCGGGTTCGAGCTCACGACGGTGCTCGCCCACTCCTCGACCGACACCGGCACCGTTGCCCTGGCGGTCGCGGTGCTCGCCACGCTCGTGCTCTTCCGGGCGGTCTGGACGTTCCCGGCGGTCGGGGTGATGCGCGCCATGCAACGGCGCGCCAACGCCGAGACGCCGTACGGGTGGCGGGAGACGACCGTGGTGGCGTGGGCCGGGATGCGGGGCGTCGTCACCGTCGCCACCGCGTTGGCGCTCCCGACCACACTCGACAGTGGTGAGGAGTTCCCGCACCGGGCCCAGCTCATCCTCGTCGCGCTCGTGTGCGTCCTGGCGACCCTGGTGGGGCAGGGGCTCACCCTCTCCGCGCTGGTCCGTTTCCTGCGGGTGGGCGTCGAGGGTGACGCCGGCGGGGCGTTGAGCAACCTGCGCACCCGCGCGGCGACGGCAGCGCTCGAGGATCTGCGGGCGCAGGCTGGAAGGCCGGACGTGCCCGAAGGGGTCCATCGCGCGGCCATCCTCCAGTACGAGTCCTACCTCTCGGCGCAGGAGGCCCTCATGACGGTGCGGACCAGGGATGCGGACGTGTCCGCGCCGGAACAGCTCGAGGCGCTGCTGCAGCGGGCCAGTGACGTGGAGCGCGACCTGGTGCTCCGCGCCCGCCGCAGCGGGGAGGTCAGCTCAGCGACCGCCGACGAGGCGCTGCACGGCATCGAGGCCCGTTCCATCCGTGACTACGACTAGCCTGTTCTCTGCGAGCGGGCCGACGAGGCAGGCGGGCCGACGAGGTGAGGCGGCGCGCCGGCCCCGGACCTACCGGGAGCGCAGTTCCGGCAGCACCTTCTCCGCGTAGGCCCGGATCATGTCCTCGTAGTGCGGTCCCATGTTCGCGACGAAGATCTCGTCGAATCCCGCGACGAGGAACGGCTCGAATGCGGCGACGTGCCGCTCGGGGTCGGGTCCCGCGACGGCCGACTCGGCCGTCATGTCCCTGCTCACGAGGGTGGAGGCCTGTTCGAAGTGAGCGGGCGTCGGCAGCACCTGGGACAGCTCCCCCGGCAGACCGGCGTTCGCCCACAGCCGGTGCGCGATTTCCACCCCCTCGTCCTTCG